>DAOUTL010000001.1 GCA_030626685.1 Candidatus Bathyarchaeota archaeon
CTACGGGTCTCCGAAAAAGGCTATACTCCACCTGATTGAAGCTGGGTTCTCGCCGGAGCAAATAGAATGGAAAATGGGCGTGCCATACCATCGCATACGCCTGTACATGCAGGGAATAGAACCCGAAAAAGGTGTGCCTTTCTCAAAAACGGTGGATGTCTACGAACGCCTAGCAGTCGTACGCGGGAAAAAGGGGAAAGAAACGGAGCTGGCGAAATTCTTCCAAAACCCAGAGCTTACACTGGAGATTAAGGCTCGATTTGCCTTAGGCGCATTCACAGATGAAAGTTTGAAAATTGGACCTGGCTTGATAGAGAGGAGCATAAGCTTAGCCACGGGCGCTTCAATAAGTGAGGTTAGGAGGCTTCTCATAGACTATGGGGAACACGGTGAAGTCGCTTATTTGCTTAAGAAGCCTAAAAACTCCGAGTTAACGGTGCAAGAGGTCTACGAAGCCATCAAGTTTCTGCCGAAACTGAGGAAGATTGGGGAACGTGAACTTCATGTTTCAAGTTTGTTGCGGGTGGGCACTCCGACGGAAGCTAAATATATTGTTAGGCTTTTGCTTGGAGACTTAAAGCTTGGCTACCGCATGCGCACAGTTATCAGAGCCGCAGCCAGAGCCTACGAGGTGCCGCCTGAACTGATTGAAAACGCGTGTGCAATATTGGGCTTAACGGAAGGTATAACACTGGCTTCAGAAGGCATCCTCACACTGTCAGAGGTTAAAGTGCGTCCAGGACAGTTCGTCAGACCCCAGCTGGCTCATCTGTATGAACCCGACAAGGTTGTTTATCCGGCGAGAGCGGAGTACAAACTGGACGGCAGCAGACTTCAAATTCACAGGTGGGGAACGCAGGTTTGGCTTTTCTCGAGGCGAGGTATAGAAAAATCAGAAGTATTACCCGAAATTGTTGAAATCGCCCGGAAGTTTAACGCTCAAAACTGTATTGTTGACGGCGAGTTAATAGCCGTAGACGATGCGGGAAATCCGTTGCCGTTCCAGTTGTTGCTTGAAAGAACTGTGCCGAGAAAGCTTTCACCAGAGGAACTTGAAGAAAGAAGACGGAAAGTCAAGGTCACAGTCAAAGCCTTTGACGTGTTGTTTTTGAATGGACAGGAGCTGCTTAACATGCCGCTTTCTGAAAGGCGAAAATATCTCGTGGAGGTTGTTCCAGCAGAACACGTTGTTGAGGGCGTTGACTGCCGAAGTGAAGTTGAGTTGATGCGGTTTTATGAAGAAGCGCTGAAGAAAAAGTATGAAGGGATAGTTGTCAAAGGCTTGAATGCACCGTATGAGATAGGGCGAAGAACCTACACGTGGCTTAAGCTGAAGCCGGAACGCGACACAATAGACTGCATAATGGTGAAAGCCCTGTACGGAAAAGGAAAACGTGCAGGTTTATACTCGTCTTTTCTGCTTGCGGTCCGCGACCCATCGGAAAAGAAGCTCTACACCATTGGAAAAGTTTCAAACCTGCCGGAAGAAACGATGGATACTCTTAGAACGATAATTGAAAGAACCAAAACAAGCGAAGATGACGAAGGAGTGTTCGTAAAGCCTTCAATCGTTGTTGAGGCGACATATCAGGAAATTCAAGAAACAGATGAATACACAAGCGGTTTCGCGTTAAGAGTGCCAAAAATAGTTAGGTTCAGAACAGAAAAAACGGTCGGTGACATAGACAGCATTAAAAAGGTTCAGAAGCTGTATGAACTGCAGTACGAAAGATATCCTGTTCAAACAGTCTAAAGGGTGAGGAGACAACTCTGTTTTTCAAACACCCTGAAAAATTGCTTTAGCTTTCTCCTTCCTCAAGTATTATTGGTGGACGATGGGTTGGGTCGACTCTTCGGAAGTCTGTTATTTTAAGCATGTTTTCGTCGTGGGTTGCTATGGTGTCTGCTTTCCATTTTATCATAGTTGCCAGTATTGTTGCGTCTCGACCTCCGATTCCGTACTCGTAGTATCTTTCAAACGTGTGCATGCTGAGGTGGAGTAGTTCCCTGTCGAGGGGCGCCACCATCATGTTTTTTAACGTAACAATTTTTAAAGCGTAGTCGTAGACTGGTGTCGGCGGAAGCTGCGCCTTCCTTCTTAGGTTATGAATAACTTCCATGACTATCACGGTGTTGACCAGTAGCTCTTCCCGGTCGATTACGCCTCCGCCTTTGTTTTTTCCCTGAAGCCATAGAAGCACGTTCTCGTGTTCAGGGGCGTGGACGTCGCAGTTGTAGATCCATATCATAGAGTCTACGGCTATCATTTTCATCCTTAAAAGAGCTTCTCGAAACCTATTGGCTTACGTCTTTTCTTAGCGATCTCTTCAGCAAGTCTTCGCGAGGCCTTCTTAAACTCTTCAGCTGAAGCAACACTGCAAACTATGAGGTGATCTTCCTCAAGGATGAGCGTAACCTCCTCTCCTAAGCCAAGCTTCCTCTTGTACTCTGCGGGTATGGTCAGTCTTCCCTTCTTGTCTAACTTAACCCTCTCCATGAAGCCCACACCGTTATTCCCACATGGTGGGAAACTATAAAAAGGTTTCGACGGCAAGCCGGTTTTAGCATACTGAAAACTTGCGCGGAATCTTTTTGAAATGTAAAGACCGAAGTCCTTTCAAGCAAACATTGCCGTAAAATTAATTCTCATCTCATCGATCATTTGTTCTAAAGATGGTGTTGGTTCTGAACTTAGCCTTGTGAGTCCTATTCGCAGGAATGCTTCCAGAGTCTTGATGATACCTTCGGGAAAGAATTGTTCTACATCATGGAATGTTATTTCTTTGGTCTTACACTTTTTAATGAAAAATTCTTTGGTTCTTTCAACATTAATATCACCAACCTTCAAAAGCTTCCACACATCGTAGTAATCTCTGATTCTTTTCCTTTCAAGAATCGACCTCATCTTCTCCGCCAAGATGTTCTCAAGAGTGTATGTGAGGACGCTAAATTCTGGGTAATCGTATGCTTTGGGAGCTTTAACTTTTCTAACATCACCGATGAAGCCTTCTTTCGAAACCTCTATCTTGATCGTGTTCTTGCCTAGCAGACCAGTGTATTGTACCCTAACCTGTAAGTAACTTGGATTTATGAAGGGTTTGTCTTTGACGTTCAGAAGCAACCCACCACTTGCCTTCTCGACGATACCAGAGAGTTCCTCTATTAATTTAATGGAAATATTTTCCAAGTTAGAACGTTCGGAGATCGTGAAATCCAAGTCTTCCGAAAGTCTCCAACCCGAAGGAAAGTAAACCTTTGATAGGGCAGTTCCGCCCTTAAAGACGAGTTTATCGGAAAGTGAACTCGAAGAGATTCCGAAGAGAATCCAGCCAATGGCATAATCTTTTTCTATTAGGTCCAGTGCTAATTTTCTCTCCCTGGATATCCTTCTCAGTTCAGGTAGCGGAATCATCTTGTCCACTGTTCAGGATCTATTTTTATGTTCACACGTAACTTCCATCTCTCTTTAATCTTACCTCTTTTAGGAAGCTTAGGGTCTAAGCACGAGTATCCCTTTGAAATTTTAAGTCCAGTCAATAAACCATCGTATTCATGGAGTCCTAGTTTCTCTAACAGGTAGCCAAGTCTTTTTATTATCGTTCTGTTTCCCATTTTCTCCGCCATGTCCACGATTTTCTTGAAGTCCAAGTTTTCGTGTTCAAAGTAGATGGCCTTCGCAACTTCCTCTATCCCCACACAGTGTTCGGGATGGTCCAAGCAGTCAACTATTGTCTTTTCTGGAGTTGATATCTTGACAGGGATGTTCTCGATCTTGACCTCGGTGGTGCCGAACATCTTCCTCTCGGGAACTGTTACAAAGATGAATTCTACATTGAGAATTTTTTTTCTGTTCCTTGGTTTTGTTGTCGTTATGTAGACTGCAGGAGGGGTCTGCTCAGTGAGTCCGTGATAGTTCAACGCGCTCCAATGGCTTATGTAGTAAGGCCTGACCATATGCGATGCTATCATGAAGCTGTGGACAGTATAACTTCTTGCTCCCAACTCACCAGCTTCCAAGGGAGCTATCATGTACAATCCCTTCTTTATCTTTAGAATCCAGTTCTTTTTGGAGAGGTTGTACAGAAGACTTTTAGGGTTTTTATCATATTCTTTGACATCTTCAAGAGTAAAGATTCCTTTACCCCTGTAGCTGAGGTCTGATAGGATTCTCGCCTCTCTTGCAGAAAGACTTTTCCTCCCCGCTTCTTTTAATTCTACGACTCCTATCTCTTTAGGAGCAATTGGCTCAATTTTAACATCGATCCCGTATTCTTTTTTTAACTTCGGCAATTCATCCCTTATTCTTTTTATCTCAGGTATTTTTTCAGCTACTGGCATCAATACAAATGTTTTGCTGTTCTCTGTGGTTAAGTAATAGATTGAACGTGCATATTTCGTTAATATCGGGATAACCGTTCTATTCAAAGGCCTTTTTAGCTTGGGGTGGGGAATTTGCGTTAAATCGTCTGTACAAAGAATTCTCTTATATTCGATGTTATAGAGCCTACATGCTTCCTTTGCCTCTTCTCTCATTTCAGGTGAAAGTACCATACATCTTATCGAGGACGGATCTAACCCCTTTTCCTTGGACAATAAAAATCTATATTTGATTACCTGGTCGAAGATGTCAAATGAAACAGGAACGCTCTTTATCTCAATGATCAAATATCTTTTGTTTCTATCCAGAAATAGCAAGTCTATCTTAGAATCATTAATCGCTACTTCTTTTCCAATCCTCTCTAACCCTTCCTCTATTAATCCTGGATACTTTGAAAGCACCTCTTCAATAACGCTTTCTTTCATTCAAATCATCTCTATTCTTTTGGCAATTACCTCTCCTAATCTAATACTTCTGATAAAATAATGTAGGTTCATAAATAAATATCCTTCTACAATGTGGCTTTGGATTGAAAGAGGAACTACCGAACTAAGGGCATGGATTCTAAGGCTATTGCTGAGCTTGTGAGGTTCGGCCTCTTCCACCTTAGCCTCGCCTTTCCGAGCTTCTCTAATTTCTCCCTTACGGTCTTGTTTATGAACCCTTCGGAACAATACCCGTCTTGCGGAGTTAAACGGGCAAAAACTCAGAAAAGACATGGGATGCGTGAAAGTGAAGGTGTGCTTAGCCGTTGGGTGAGCTGTTAGTTCATGTGCGTATACGTTTTAAGGTCTTCGGTGGGAATTTCTTTGGCTTTTAAGAGTTTTGAGTCCGTAGTTACTAGGGGATTGCCGGTTGCTATGGCGGCTGCTGCGTGAAATGAATCGAAGTATGTGAGGTTTCCTCCAAATTTCTTGTAAAGTTTTACGTGGTTTTCATAAATGTTGCTGTCTATTTCTATCTTGTTTAGAACGGGATTCGTGATTATGTCCGATATGAATGAAAGCCACTCTGTTAACGGGACATCAACTTTTTGCGCTAACCAAACTGCTTCTGCCTCTAAAATTATGGGAGTAACAACGAAGATTTCCGCTTTTTCTTTTTCTGCTGAGTTGAAGAAGGCTTCGGCGTTCTGGTGGTGGGGGTCTTCTTCGAATGCGTATGCCATTAATAGTCGAAGATCGGCTATAAATTTCATGGTTATCCTGACCGGACACTGGATTCTTTCATGAAGACTTCTTCTACTTCTTCTTTATCTTTCTCTGTTTCATATTTTGGTTTGCCTAGAAATCGTTTATGGAACATTTTGAATGATTTTGGAGTGAGGATTATCTTTCCTTTCTTAACGGTCCAGAAAAGTTCCATTCCTTCCTCTACATGAATTTTTTCTCTTATGGATTTGGGGATGGTTAGCGTGTATCTCCGTTGAATGGATGTTTTTTCCGTCATTTTTGATTTCCACCAAAATTTAAATAATCGTCGGAAATATAAGTGTTTTGCTGGCTAAATTTCATCAGATAGTTAGAAGAAATTAGTTAACACGTTATTAAGATGCTTACTTTTCAAGTTCCATGAGTTCTTCAGGTGAAATAACTCTGTCCTTTGGTAGCCATTGGAAATCTTTCTTGTTATATGTTGCGAGTTTAGCTTCACATATTATTGCGGTGGCACCTATCGTGTAATCTCTAGCTTTTTCTTTGAAATCCCATTTTCCAACAGCGGAGCAAGCTGAGATTTTTGCAATCTCCGTGTCGAAAGGAACCACATTGATTTTGTGAAGTTTCAGAAAGGCGTCTGTGTAGTTTTCAGTTCGTCCCCTCTTCAAATGATGATAAACCAGCTCCATGTAGGCGATGCACGGAATCACTTTTTCAATGTTTGCATGAGCTCTCAGCCAATTGCAGAAAGCTAAGTTGCTGAAGATGTTGGTGTCAAGCACAATTCTCATTGAAACACTCTAACCTCTCTGCTTTTCAATTCCTTTTCCAATTCCCTCACGGGTTTCAGCTATCGTTTTTTCTATGTCTTTGCATCCTTCGCAGAACTCTCTTGTGAAGTCTTCAACTCTGAAGAGGTGATATTTGCCGTCGGCTTCCTTGATGAAAACCACGTTGTCTCCAACTTTTATTTTAAGATCTTCACGTACCTCTTTCGGAATAGTGACCTGATACTTCCTAGTGACAACTACCATCTTTCAGTCGCCACTACAATGAGAAAAATGTACTACTATTTAAACAGTCCCCCTACTCGTTCATTCCATGCATAAAAGTAAAGGTACTTGAGAGTTTGGCGATGGAGCTTCGATGGTTTTGTTCCAATTTTCAGTGTTGTGTGCAAAGTTATGTGGATGGCGTGGGTTTCCCGCTCGCCTGTGTTAGAGGTTGTGTGCGAACGCGAGTTGTATTAGGTTGTTGTAGACGACGGCTACGTATAGGCTCACTAAGGATAGCAGTAGGATTTCAAGCAGTCTTTTGGCTTTTTTGAAGTTGCGTTTTCTGCAGTATGCGTACGTTGGAATCCACGTCGTTGCGAGTATTATTGGAGCTGAGATTTTTCCTTGAAGGTTTTGCGGGTTGTACAGGGGGTTTAGCTCTGTTGCTCCTTGGCTTAGTCCGTAGATGGTTGTCGCCGCGTCAGCCAGGTTCAGCATAAAAAGGGTTGCTAGGAGGCAGAGGTATTTCCTCAACCTTCCTCACCTGTGAACTGCGGAATTTCTGGTACGGTGTAGTTGCCCAGGTCTGAAGGATCGTAGTTGTAGTTTGGATCTTGAAACTTTTTCGCCACATCCCACGCGCGGTCCAAGAAGTTCAGGGTGTCTGTCATTATTTCCTCGAACTGTGTGTTCAGTTCTTCCGTTTGGCTTTGAGTAGTGGCCGAAAGCAGTATTCCGTTTACGCCTAGACTTATTGTTGTGGTTAGCAGCATTGCAGTTAGCAGCATCCCGACTAGAACGGTTTTCAAATTTCATCCTCCTTTCTAAGCCTTCTCCTTTCTCTTCTCTTCGTTTCAGTTGAGGGCGTCCGTTCGCGGGTCCCTACAAGTCGTACCCGCCTGACGCCTTAACTGTCAATTTACAGTTGTTTTTTCTTATAAAAACTACGTTTCCAACCTGAGAATATTACAAATTGGATATATGTCCTTTGGAATAAGTAAAAATTTTATTGTTGAACACGGATTTTTCCGACATATTTATTAGTGTAAGGTGTTTTGTATTTTGTAAGGTGAATCAAATGGTTGAGGCTGTCACGGTGACTTCGAAGGGTCAGGTAACTATTCCCTCCTGGTTGAGAAGGGAGTTAAAGATAGTGGAAGGTGAGAAACTGTTGGTTATCCGTGAGGGTGATGTGATCAAAATGATTCCTGTACCCAAACTGTCGAGGATGGCAGGTATAGACAGGGAGGTTTTTGAGGGTAGGAAGCCTTCAAAGGAGATTGAGGCGTTGAGGAAGGAGTGGACGAGGGAATTTGAAAAGCGAATCCGCCAAGCCTAAAGTTGTTTTGGATACTAAGCCTCTGATCAAGCTTTTTGCACAAGAGGAAGGGTGGAATGCTGTTCAAAAGATCTTAGCTAAAGTGGAGGCTGAAGAGGTAGAGGCAGCGATAAGTGTGGTTACGCTTACAGAAATCTACTATAAGTATTTGCAGGAGAAGAGACCTGATTTGGCTAAAACTAGAATAGATAATCTTAGGTACGCTATATATCTTAAAAAGCTTGAGATAGGGGAACAAGTTGCTGTCAAGGCTGGGGAGTTTAAAGGTAAATATAACGTCTCGATAGCTGATGCTTTCATAGCGGCTTCTGCATATTTGGAAGGGTTAACCATAATTAGTGACGATGCGGACTTTAAAAAAATAAGTGAAGTCAAAGCCTTAACCGAAAAGGAGTTTATTCGCGGTATTAACTGAAGTTTGAAGTGTTGGTTGCAGGTGGTATAGGGTTGCTGTTTATGTTTTCTAGGGATTTGTATGTTTTGGTTAAGCGTAGGGTTGAAGGAGTGGAGCTGGAGGTCGAAAACCCCTTCATCAATTTGCTTAGCTCTCTGTCGTGGTCAACAACCCGTTGCTTATAGACAGCTACGAATTCGCCGTTGAACTTTAAGATTCTCCGCTTGGAAACTTCAAAATGGCTGAAACGTTGTTGATGCGCATGAAAAGCATATTCTGAAGGCGTGTATGTTTCGAGTTTTCTGACGTGATGTTGCAAAACATTTAGAGTGGGCTGGCAGTTTTTAGCAGCTCCTTTATCTTCTTTATAAACTTCTCAGCGTTATCTACTATTGTGCTGACCTCCCCTTCTCCGTAGCTTGCATATACATCATAGGTGCTTGCCTGCCTCATCTCGAATGCTTTGCTTAAATGCCTTCCAAACTCCTTTTCCAATAGGCCGGTTTTGATAATTTCCCTTCCTAAAAGTTCCCTTAAACCTTTGTGTGTTTTAGGAGGGCTAACTCCTTTTGAAGCCAAGATTGCGTGGGAGGCGTGAAACATGGCGTAATATGCGTTGTTTATGGCGGACCTTAGCCTCAGGTGTGTTAAGCATAGTCTGGCATCTTTAAGGAATTCATCTGCCAGTTTTAAACACTTTTTCACGTATTGTTTTGAAGGTTCCATCATCGTATAAAATCACGCCTTCTTTCAAAATTGCGAAGATGAATGGTGAGCCTACTTTAATTCTGTGTTCAAATTCGTCTGTTGTGAGGTGGATGGGCATTATGAAGGTTTCAAAATCGTTCTCAAAGTCGATTTCATAGCCTACATCTGAAACTTTCTCTCCGACCTCATTATCCTTGCCTATCACCAGAACGTCAATGTCGCTATCCTTTGTTGCCTCTCCTCTGGCTACCGAGCCGTAGATGACCATTGATTGGATTCTGTCGCCCAACTCATTTAACACTCTACTTCTGAAAGCTGTCAGAGCCCTCTCATATCTTGTTTGAAGCTTCAGCATTATAGTTCCCGTTTGGACTTTTCCATGGAGTTAAATGTCAGTTCTGGTATTTATTATGTTTGAATTGGGCGTCCAACGGGATTTTATCCTCGGTTCAACCTCACCTTTCCGAACCCTCAACTCCTCTTTCTACTTCTCCTTATGAGGACTGCTGCTGCGGAGGCCGCTGCGATGATGGCTATTATTGCGCCGGCTACGTAGCCTATCGGTATGGCAGGTGCAAGTGGTGCTACAACCGTGAACGTTGCTTCGAGGTCGTCAACTTTGACCGTGTAAGTTCCCGGCTCCGTCTTTGTCACTGTGAATGTTACGGTGGTTGATTCTCCGCCGGTTAGAGTTACCGTCTCAGTAGACTCAACTGCTCCGTTAACTGTTAAGGTCGCAGTGTATGATCCTTCAAGGTCTCCCACATTCGTTACCATAGCGGTGATGGTTACCGTCTCGCCGGGTCCCACTTCAGCTGGGGTGACTGATAGGTTTGAAAGCTCAAATTCTGCTGGTAGGGCGTACTCTGTTACGGTTAAAGTATAGGTGCAGCTGTGGGTTTTCTCTCCTCCAGTGCCCGTGATGGTGATTGAGTAGGTTCCGGTTGGTGTGGTTGAACTGGTTGAGATTGTCAGCGTCGAGTTGAAGCTTGGTGTTCCTGAAGATGGGCTGAAGTTTGCGGTCGTCCCGCTCGGAAGTCCGCTCGCCGATAGGCTGACGGTTTCGGTGAATCCTGCGACTGGTGAGACAGAGACTGTAGCGGTTGTGGATTCTCCTTGCACGATTGATCCGGAGGTTGGGTCTACGCTTATGCTGAAGTCGGGAGCTAATGCGGTGCCTGATACCGCGAACACGGAAAGCCCTGGGGAAACTGCGGAGAAGTAAACGTACGTGGCGTCTTCGTCGACTTTTTCAGTTGGGATGGAAGTCCATTCGCCCGCCGCGTACCGGTTCAGAGTTATGGTTGTCTCGTCTATTTCGTGCTCTGTGATCCAGGATTTTTCCACTTTGAACGTTATTGTGACGGATTCTATGTCAGCGTCCGTTATGTTTTGGGCGACCACGTTCAGGTGTTTGTAGGATATTCCGGGGGCTGCTATCTCTATTCCCAGTGGTCTCTCGGTGAGTTGCTGCACGGTTATCAGCACGTTCTCAACCGTGTTTTTGACGCTTATCGTGAGTTCGGTTATTACAGTGTTTTCTACTTCTACTGTGGCGTTTTCTGCCGGCGTTATCGATGGAATCTCGTACGGCGGGGACTGTTTCTCTATGTTTTCCGGCGGTATCTCCGTGTATATTCCTGTAACTGTCCTCGTCTCGTCAGCTGCTAGTGTCACGCTCTCGGCTGCCGGGGTTAAGTAGCCTAGGGCGTCACCGAAAGAAATTGTGTATGTGCCCGCGTCCAACAATTTGGTTTGGGGGGCAATTCCCCATAGGATGTTATCCACGTAAACATTTGCCTTTATCGGGGTTGTGTCGACGGTTAGGGTTGCCTTTCCTGGTGGTGGCGGGGGTGGAGGGGCTAGTGTGAAGCTTAGGGAAGCGGTGTCGCCGATGTTATGTACGAAGTCTACGGCTCTCACGTAGAAGGTGTGTGAACCGTAAGCTATGGGTATGGGGGAAGTCCACGAGGTAGCTGTGGTGGATATCCAGCTTCCGTCGTCTATTCGAGTTTGGTAGCTTTCAACTCCTAGGTTGTCTGTTGCTGGGTTCCAAGCGAATGTGGGAGTGGTGTCGCTGTCAGGGGTTAGCTTGCGTAGATTTGTTGGAGTCGATGGGGATATGTTGTCTGTGACTGCTAGGTTTAGCTGAGTTGATTCTCCATGCTCGAATGTGTATGACGTGGCGCATATTTCGGCTACTAAGAAGTCTATTGTGTCACCGTCTTCTCCGCCTTCCTTCTCCGTAGTTTCGGGGTCGTCTCCTGGAACCATGAAAAGCGGGTCGTAGCCGTATCTTCCGTCCTTGGTTGTGGTTGAAGCGTACGTGACCTCGCCTATTTTAGCTTCAACTGTTGTTCCGTCTGGTGCAGGGATTGTTCCTATAGGTCCGGAAACTTGAACGTATCCATAAAACTGATGGGGTATTGTGGGTACAGCCAGCACGTTGGCACACGTTAACATTAGCGTGGCCAACAACACTGCTATAAGCGGTTTTGCCACATTTTTTTTCAATTTCATATTATTCACCTAACCATGATGATTTTAACAAAAAAAAAGAGGGAGATCATTTAGTTCGCTTCCTAAGGAACTATTACGCCTTCCTCGGAAACGTAGATCCAGTAGCCATAGCCAGGCATCATCGTCAATGGATCCCTAACCCATCCATAGGTCGGGATGTAGGTCAGCCTTCTAATGTAGTCAACGCCTCTCAAGTAGTACGTGCTGTTCATTTCTTGGAGCGCTTTGAAGCCCATTAGGTTCCAGCCTGTGTAGACTTTGTATGTTGGGGGTATGTTTGGTCCTGGTATGTTCTCGTAGCCGTATAGGCTGAAGGTGACGGTTTCAGTGGTTTTCGTTTTAACCCAGTATCCGAGTCCATCCCTTATGGTTGTTAGGTTGCGTGGTGCTTCGGGAGCGGGGTTGTAGACGCTCCAGCTCTTGGATTCGGGGTTGTAGCTCCAGACGACATCAACATCATCTGAGACTGGTTGGAGCACATGGGTTATGCTTGCGTTTTCAGGTATCAGAGGTAGTGACATTAGGTTCCATTGTGGATAGAGGGTTAGGTTGTAGCTGAGCCTGTCTGAGCCTGTGTATGGGGAGCCAACATATTCGTCTTCGTATACGTATGCCCATATGATGTTAGTGTTCACGTTTACGCCTGTGTTTCTGCATCTGTGCCATGAGCCGTCTTTGAAGTAGTATAGGCCTAAAATGACTTCGTTTAGGCCTGCGACTTCCTCATCTGTGTAGTGAAGCTCAATGTATATTGGCCAGTTGACAGCGGATTTGTTTCCAACGGCGATTTCAACGTATTTTGGAAGCATCTCATCCGGCTTAAAAGCTTCTGGATGAGGATTGGCAGTGTGGTTGGCAACGATGACTGATGTTGGAGACGTCACGTTCACCGTTATCACGACGTCAGCCACATCAGTAGCATTGACAACATTGGGTTCTGTTATGTTTGTTACGGGCTCAACCTTCTGTTCTGACGGCGGTTGTGGATATCCTTCGGGAACTATCCATGGAGCGTAGGTGACCTCGCCTAGGGTTGAATTGTCCAGCTTGTGGTAGATCAAAGCCTCTATCTCATCGAAAGTGTAGACACCCCAATCGTTGAGGGTGGCGTTAAGAGTTCCCGTCGGGTTTTCCTCACCTAACTCGATTGCAATACCGTTTCGCGAGAAATTGTTGAAGTGAACCTGAAGACCGCTTATGTTTCCGCTGTAGACGTATATGCCTTGGTAATTATTTACGAAGTCGTTGTGAACCACTTTCCCACTAATCAAACCATTATTTTCGTTGGTAAAGTAGAGCCCCGCGCCATGGATATCCTCCATTCCCACTGGACTGCCTTCAAAGATATTGTTTTCCACCACTACATTTTCAGCGTTTCTAATTTCGATAGCAGCCCAGAACCATTCGTGACCTCCGTTGTTTTCAAACTTGTTGTTGCGAACCACGAAGTTGTCGGTGAAGTTGTCTCTGTTGCCATAAACGACCGATGATCCCCTGTTATCATGAATGTAGTTGTTCTCAAATGTGACTGTGGAAAGACTCGGCCCGCTAGGACCGGCTTCTAGGGTGCCCTCCCCGATATATAGGGTTCCCCAATCCGTATAGCCAGTTACTTCGTTGTTGGTAAAGGTGAAATCGCTGGCAACAGGGTTAATATAGAAGCACATGCCAACGCTGCCTTGACCGTCAAAGATGTTGTTGTCGAAAGTGAGGTCATAAAGATAGCCCTCCCCGATATGACCAATAGTGACTCCGTTACCGTATGTTCCAGCGTTTCCTTGGATGGTGAAATTAAGGATCGACACACCTACAATGTCACCAGCACTAGTATCGAACTTTATCCCATTAGTGATAACTGTGCCAGTAGGGCTTTCCCCTTGCAACGTCAGGCTCTTGTCAATTACAACATGCTCGTCATACGTCCCCGCCGCCACATTGATTGTGTCGCCAGGGCATGAGGCGTCAATGCCGCCTTGGATGGTGTCGGAGTAGGCGAGGACGCTATCAAAGTGTTCAACGGTGACAAACTGCCTCTCTGGAGTGGTGGTTGAGGTGGCATACCAAGGTGTGAAAGTTACGTTATCGCTTACTGCGTCTCCCTTGCCATCCGAATTCCTTGTCTCATGATATGGCCCACTTGCGTCACCCCACCAGTTCAGGGTGGCGTTGAGCGTGTACGTCTCATTAAGATTGCAGACAGCTCCTTTGTATGTGCTTTCTTCTTCATCATTAGTCCATTCGAGACCTAAGTTGTTGACGAAGTTGTTGTAGTGGGCTACATTACCGATTCCCATCTGTTTGCCACAGCGTATGGCGAAATCATTGTCGTGTATGTCATTGTACTGAATTATGTGGTTTGCTGCACCAAACTCAATCTTGACACCAGTGTGGCAGTCGTGAATGTTGTTATACTCTGCAATTGTTCCACTGGAATCTTTGGCAAAGCAAATAGCCATCTGGACATTGTAGATTTCGTTATGTGCGATTATTACGTCTGGTCCGGCTTCATAAACTCCTATACCAGTGCTCAGATATTGCTCTCCGATAAATCCCAAGTCGGTTATGGTGTTGTAAGTGGCTGAGCCCTTCGCATCTCTAAGGAAGTATATGCCATTAGGAACTTGCTTAGTTAATGCCCCTGGACCGTTAATCACGTTGTGGTGATAGTCCGCTGTCAGTGTGTCGCCTACTGCGTATATGCCTGCCCTGTTGTAACCTTGAACAGTACACTGTGTTACTTCTACCGTGGAAACAGATGATATAGCAGAAGCCCATATACCTGCGGTACGACAACTAAGTTCTGAGTTTCCAATGACTGTCAAGCCTTTTATTGTGCCACTGGTCTCAAGGTAAGCGAGACCCGCAACCCAACCATCTACTCCAATTCCTGCAGGTGCTTCCGCGATTAACGAACCATTTATTTGCAGGTCATTTATGGTAACTTCACCAGTCGCGTTAACAAAGACTATTGCCGCCATCTGCTTGGTACCTATTCCAAGCCATGGTGTAGTCTTTACCGTCGTTAGGGTTCCATCAGATGGTTGAATTATGGTGCTTTCGCCTTCTCCCTCCAGTGTAAGTGCCCTATCGATAACTACTTGCTCATCGTATGTACCCGCGTGAACCAGTATCGTGTCGCCTGGGTTAGCGGCGTCTATGGCGGATTGAATTGTGTAGTATCCCTTTGTATCTATGGTTACTGAAGCTGGTGTAGCTGCTAACGCTTGAATTGCCTCTGAATCGATTTCGGAGTACTCGGTTGGAGAACACAGCCATCCGCCGTTTTCTTCCTGATTCGATACGAGCCAGTGTGCTCCTTTCCTAGCAGTTTCCAATTCACCAGCTGCATTCAATCCCACAATCACATAAGCTGTGTCTTGGACAATGCCCTCTGGATTCTCTCCTGAGCCCCAGCTTCCATTGTCATTCTGACTGTCTGTCAGGTTGCTGATTATGGCTGCAATTTCGGTCGCGTAAGTTGTTGGGTCTACTACTTGGAACATCTCTAGACCTTTGCCCCATCCGATGTACCTGTAATCGTCGGTTCCGTCTATTTTGGTTAGATTGCTTTGTATGACGCTGGCCATGTTTTCTGCCCATGCTGTGTCATCACAGGTAAGGGCTGCCAATGCGTAGTCTGCAGATTGCCATATGGCACCGCCGTGGCTGCTGCCGAAAGCGCTGTACAGATAATTGTACATATTCGTTTGGTTTCCGTCACCGTAGTTTTCGCCACGGTTTTCTGTTACCCAGTTCCATGCGTCTATAGCGTAGTCTTTGTATGTTGTATTTCCAGATATTTCTGCGAATCGTACTAGAAATCTGTAGTCGAATGAGTGGCCAAACCGATAGCTGTCCCAGCCGTAGTAGAAGTCTCCTTCGCTTGCGTTTCCATACATTATGAAGTCTGCTACATTCTTTGCAGTTTCAAAGTAGCTTGTGTTTCCGGTTAGTTCATATGCGTCTAAGAGCCCTAAAGCCGTCACACCATAGAGGTTTGTTGAACTATTAGCTGCACTGTGCTCGGTTAGACCTGTAACATTCCAATCCCAGCCGTAGTCCGTATTTGATTGAAGGGCTATCAACCTATCTGCTGCGTTAGCAACTACGGTCTTATACTCCTTGACAGTCGGCGAGTTCGCCTCTACAGATGGTATAGGCATAACAATTAGAAGCATTGACAGTATGAATAGTGCTATCAGTAGTGTCGTTATTGTCTTCGCATTAACTCTTCTATGAAACATTCTTTCTTTTCTCCTCCTTTCTCCTCTTTTTATCAGTTAAGGGCATCCTTTTCACGGGTCCTTATAGATCCCTACAAGTCATACCCGCTGGACACCCCAAACATTATTTTATTGTTACGTTTTGCTTATAAAAACTACGTTTCCAACTCGAGAATATTCCCAAACAAGCCATATTTCCACGAGCGAACCAGCCCGCCTTAAAGGACAGAACTTGCGCGAGCATGTACACGAAACCTTAAGCCAGTCACAAGTTTCAAGGGAAATGCTGTAACGTGTCTAACAGCGTGCGTGTGCCATACACACAGAAACAACACACCCACCCAGACTCGCCACAAACACCAAGCGACAAGACCAAACCAAATGACAATCCTTTACGGTGAAGGAGACGGAATTGTTGGAAAGCGTGTAATAGCATATGCGAGACACATAGAAGTTATGAGAATACACACATCTAAAACCCATAGGCACAGAGCCCAAGGAGCCAAACTTGACGATGCTGAATGCTACATGGTTAAACCGATTCGATGGAGACAGCGATCTCAAACCCGTGGTCTCCATTAGGACCGCAGTGTTCAAATCCCACCCCTCGCACTTTCGGAATTGCACCAGCCAACGAAAATCTAAAAGTTTATTAGTTGGCTATTGACTGACTATTACTGGTGACATCTGTTGCAAGCAGTTGGAAAAGTTGGAAAAAGATCAACTTTGTATCCTCCGAAAAAATTAATGAAGCAACTCGGCTTAAAAGAGGGCTACACCATTGTTTTCCGTGTTGAAAATAATAGACTTATCATTGAGAAAATCAAAGACCCCTGGACGCTTGCTTTACAAACTCGCAAATGGGCTGAAACCACCGTAGAAGAGTTTGAAAGAGAGTCCGAGGAGCTGCAGGAGGAGTACACATCTGAAAAAGACTAGAGTCGTAGTTGATTCCACATATCTGCTTCCTTCTTTAGGCATATCCGTTAAGAGTCTCGAAACTGAGGACATTCAGTTGATCAGTAAGTTCAGGGAAAATATAGAATACTGTTATCCTGCGCCTTTGTTGACGGAGCTTGTGGCAAAAGCCGCTAAAGAAGCCTCAAAAAAGAAGCTGAAGAGCCTCCCTACGGAAGCTGTAGAGGGGTTTAAAGCTCTTTTAGCGGGTTTAGGTGTTGCCGTAGAACTCCCTGACCCAAACTGTCTAGTGCTAGCCGCAGAGCTTTGGATAAAAGGTCACAGAGACATCATGGATAACATAGCGTATGCGCACGCAGCAAAAACACAAGCACATTTCATGACAATGGATGAAGCCTTTAAACATTTCCTTTCTGAGAAAGACTACGCATTAGACATTGTAATAACACATCTAGATCTGAAAAATGTGATAAAAAATGGTTGATTAAAACCAAGAAGACTCGTTAGGAAACAACTATGGTAACGGATACGCAGTAGTATCCGTCTACAAAGACCTTAACGGAACAATAGGCTTCCTAATCTGGGGCTACAACGGAGAAGACACTTACTACGCAGCCAAATGGTTCCGGGAAACAGGCATCGAATACCTACAAACTGAGAACCGCGGAGTCACAGAAATCATTCTAAAAATAGACTACACGACATGCCCGTACAGCGTAGGCATAGCCCGCAACGAACGCTTAGGCACAATCAGCGAAAAAGCCTGCCACGACCCATAAAGCCGCTAAAACCTTCTCTCCCTTTTTTATTTTCTCCTTTTTTTAAACAAAGACAGCAAATCGTCTAAGCCGCTCACACCACAATCATCACGCAAACAATTTTCCATACACACAGAAACAACACACCCACCCAGACTCGCCACAAACACTACAACACAAACACCAAGCGGTAAGACAGGCAATCCTTAAAACAGATAAAATGGAGCATGCAGGCATAAATACACCGAAGAATGTACGTAAACATTTAATTAAAATATGCACGTTAAATTAGAGGTGAACGTACTACGTTGAGGCTGTCTGGATAAGCAACAGAAAGATTTATAGCATTGTGTGACAAATCATCACACAAAGAAGTGTGCAAATATGTCTTCCACTATCACAATTCGTATACCGCGAGAGCTTAAAGAGAAAATGAAGAAGATACCTGAACGATGGAGCGAAGAAATCAGAAGGTTCATTGAAGACCGAGTTAAACGTCTTGAGTTGATAAACATAATCGAAGAAGTTGAATCTAGAGCTGAGAAACGCCGATTAAAAGTGGACTCAACGTCGCTCATCAGGGAGGACAGAGAACGTTAAACATCGTTTTAGACTCCAACATCCTCGTAAAACTAGTCGCAACCGAACCCGGCTCTGACGAAGCGAGAACATACATAAAAGGCTCATTAGAAAAAGGCTACACCCTATACACCGTAAACATGGCGTTAGCCGAAGGCCTAAATGCCATATGGAAACACGTCAAAATACACAAAGACCTAAACTTAGAAGACGCAAACTCCACAATTCAAGACCTAACCAACGTATACAGCAAACTGAAGATTCTAACAATACGAGAACTCTGCGAACAAGCCTCCAAAATAGCTTTTACATACAATATAACAATATACGACGCTCTCTATGTTGCTGCAGCAGAAAAAGTAAAAGCTACACTATACACAGCCGACCAAAAATTCCACAATAAAGCAAAAAAGGTCATAAGCTCCGAGCTGCTTAAACCTTCATAAACATAACCAAAATCCCAAATCTTTTATTCTGCGAAGTTGCAAACGCGTTAAGGTATAAGCCTTACTATGGAAAATTGCAGTCGAAAGCTTACCCAATACAGCTCCTATGAACAACGCCGCAAATCACTCTTGAAAGCCACAACCCATCCCTTTTCTTTTTCCCATTTTTTAACGAAAACGAAGACAGCAAATCGTCTGAACCGCTCACGCCACAACTTCCTATATGCACAGAAACAAGGCACTCACACAAACTCACATTCACCTTCCTTTAAGGTCTTTGATTAGGCTCTCGGCCTTCCACATACTCCCGCCTATCTGTTAATGTTTTGCAGCCGCTTACGATACGTAACGACGGCTTACGAATTTCTATGCGCAAGGCTTATAAATTAGGACGGCAAACCATCTATATGGTGAACCTTACATGAGTAAAGTCAAAACAACCATCATAGTGAATGAGAAAGTATGGAACCAATTCAAGGAAACCATATCTTCAAGATATGGAAGCCATAGAAACCTCAGCTCCGCTGTTGAACAAGCCATCAAATGTTTTAACGCCGTAGAATTGCTAAACAGTTTTTCCGATGCCATGGGGTTCGATACCAAAATCTACCCATCGATCAGAGATGTTGAAAATAGAAGACCTAAACTCAGAACATCAGCAGGAAAGATCGTCAGAGAGATGAGAGATGAACGCGAAACTCATATATCTAGATTCAAGCAGCATCGTGAAGAGATACATTGAAGAGACCGGTTCCGAAGTCATTGACACTGTGTATCAAAAAGCCGAAACTGGAACGTTAAAATTTACATTTTCACTTTGGAACGTAGGAGAGACGCTCGGAGCTTTGGACAGATATTTTTCAAGGGGATTAATTACTGAGAAAATGTTTAAGGTAGCTCTAGCAGACTTCATTTCAGAATCAATAAAAATGGCCCGACTTCACTCACTCCAAATACTGCCTATAACCGCAAACTGCCTCATTGACTCATGGCTCATCGTACTGAAAACCCACATATATGAAGCTGACGCACTTCAAATATCCACCTCAAAACAAGCTCGTTGCGACCTACTGTTAAGTGCCGATAACAGTCTTATCCGGACAGCCATAAAAGAAGGCCTAACCGCTATAAACATAGAGAAAGATCCGCAGAAAGCATTGGATAAACTGGTTTAGCATGATTTCAGTCCTAGCGCGCACTGAAGGTGCCCCGTGTCTTTGGTGAAAGCGTTGTCGTTTAAAAAGTGTCCGTCTGATTTGTCTGTATTTTTGCTGGGATTCTTTGTAGTTCTTGCTCTATGTCTTTTCCTTTGTTTTCTGCTTTGTGTTTGAGGTTTGGTTGTGGCTTTTCCCCATACATCTTTGTGTAGGCTTAGAATGTTCTCCTTAATTGTGTGCTATCAAAGTCTTTGTCGTTTGACAATATTTCCTTTGCACCTTTTCTTAGTGCGACTGTTAAGTGTATGGAGTCCTCGTAATCGATGTCGTATTCTTTCATTAATTCGACAGCTTGAATGAGGTCTCCTGGCTTTAGCGGGTCTATCAGCAAGCCTTTTAGATGCGTCATGGAGTCGATGACGTCTTCTACGAGACGTTTGTCCTTCAGGCTTCTACCCGTTAAACCCGCAATTATTACCAGTGTTTCGTAAAGCGTTAGGCTGGAAGTTGCGTACTTTCCTTTTGGAGCGTTCTCAATTTTTTTGATCCATTTGTATGCTGTTTTACCCAGTAAAGGATGGTTGCCAAGCCAGTAAACGAAGATGTTAACGTCTACGTATCTTGTGACACCCACCATTTCTTTATAACCTCAACTGCAAATTCGTCGAGATCTTCAGGCCACTTATCTATCTTAAAAGCTCCGAAGTATTTATCCGCAAATGGCTCGAGGGGCTCTATTATTATACCTTTCTCCTCTGCCATAATCTTGACGTATCCCCTCTCTCTTATCCTAGCTTTTTCCCTGATATTCTTTGGGATGACCACTCGACCCTTCTCGTCAACCCTAACAACCACAGTCATAGTTTAACCCACTGATATAAAAGAATCCCGCCTATTAAATATTCCCACCGACTTCGAAGTCAAGTCCAGTGAACTACCAGCCATTTTAAACCCTACGCTTGCATCTGAGTGGTACGATATAAGTTTTACAGAAGATGTTTCCAGCAAGTTTAAATATAATTTCAGTCATATTAAATGTGACGTGGGTGACATAAATGGCGCTTGTTAAAACGCGAAGGGTCGGCGGCTCCCTAGTGGTTACCTTGCCAAAAGAGCTTGTGGAGAGTGAGAATATCAAGGAAGGCGAAATCTTGGAGGTAATCGTCAAGAAGGTTAGGAAGGATGGATTCGGGGTTTTTAGAGGCATGAGATCGTTCACCGTTAGTGATGAGTTGGCGGCTCATGAGTGATAAGTACGTTATAGACGCTTATGCTTGGGTGGAATATCTCATTGGAAGCGAGGTAGGTAACGAGGTTAAAGCCGTCTTAGAAGGGGAAGACAATGAGGTTTACACATGCGCGGTGACTGTTGCAGAGATTATAAGTAAAACCGCCAGGGAGGGAAGAAACCCTGAAACTGCTTATAACATCCTCGTCAGCGACTCGCATATAATCAATGTTGATGAAGAACTGTCAAGGGATGCTGGCATATTGCACGCCGAGATGCGGAAGAAAATAGGAGATTTCGGGTTAGCAGACGCCTACGTGCTGGCCTCTGCAAAAAAACTGAAATCAAAAATCCTCACAGGAGACCCTCACTTTAGCGGCGTCGAAGAAGCAATCTTAGTAACTACCACTTAGGCGTTTTCCGAACTATTCCCTTTTGCGGGTGTGTTTTTGAGGCTCCTTGTTGAGTTTAGGGCTTTGCCGCAATTGTGTTTACGATCTGAAGCATCATCATAAATTGCAGGGTTTTCTCTACAGTCTTTTGGTTGCGACTCTGCTTTCAAGGTCTGGGTAGGTTATTGTCTTCACGAACTTGCCTGCTACTTTTTGCAGCTTTTCATCTTCTGTTACCAGGATGGCTTCTGTTCTCTCGGCGATTGCTATGTATGAGGCGTCATAAAACGTCAGCCGTTCTTTATAGGCTTTGTTGAGTGTGTGGGAGAAATCTAGCTTAGCGAAGTTTACTGGTTGAATCACATTTTTCACAGCTAAGTCTTTAAGGGTGGTGGCAACATCTACAGCGTCTTCTATAGATATGGTCCTCAATAATGTTGCAAGTTTCCAGAGACTGTTGCAGGCTTCGTATATCGCAAGGTCTGTTGTAACCAAATTTTCACGGGAGGCTTCAACTATTAACCGTTTGCCACGCCTAGTGACTAGTGGCAGGAGTGCTGACGCGTCGAGAAGATACTTCACCGTGTTTCCCTGTCCTCACGCACAAGCTTGGCTACCAATTCTGGATCTATTTTGCTGCTCAACCGTTCTCTCAGCGACTCTAGTTTTTCCGCAAGATTCTTCAGTTCCAACTCTACAAGATATTTGTCAAGCAGTTTTCTCACTGTTTCGCTGACGTTGACGTTGTATTTTTCCAGCTTTTCCTTGATCTCCCTCGCAACTCTGATTGTGATAACGCTCATCCGAAGCACCGTATTACATAATGTAATACGAGCTTATAAAACTAATGGAACAGCCTGTGGAGATCAGACCCCTACTCCCTGCAAAGCGAGCAAGTCCAATCGAGGAAGCAGGAAGCCATCCCTACTTGTAGGGTGGTAGTTCACTTAATAATAATATGTGTAAAGAATATGTAAAGAAGGGGTGTGTAATGGGCAATGTCACTATAAGAGTGCCTGAGGAGCTGAAACGTCAGATGAAACGTTTTAAGCATATTAACTGGAGTGAAGTTGCCAGAAGAGCTTTCGAAGATGCCGCCCGTCGAGAAGAGATGCTGAAAGCTGCTGAGGTCATCAAAAGGTTGCGAATGGAAAGTCAAGCTGAATGGAACGGTGCTGAGGAGATACGTAAATGGCGAAACGCCGCAAGATAGTGGTGTTAGACTCCTCAGTTGCGGTTAAGTGGTTCAGCAAAGAGGTAAAATCGGATGAAGCCATCAAGCTCATGGACTCTCACGTGAAAGGCCCCATAGAGCTATCAGTCTCAGATCTGTTATTCTGCGAGGTTGCAAACGCATTAAGGTATAAGCCTTACTATGAAAAATTGCAGCCGAAAGCTTACCCAATCCAGCTCCTATGAACATCACCGGCAATCAGGTATAAGCTTTACACTTCCCTTTCTCTTAGCCTCCATGTATTCCTTGACGGCTTCAACCTCGTCTTTTAAGGGCTCTTCCAACCCCACAAGCCTTTCCTCAACAAGCTCCTCTAACCTTTCAACTTTTTCACGAACAAGCCCTACGGAAAACAGAAACTATACAACAAAAAGGTTATGAAAACCAACTTGGAAAGGCTTGCACATTTAATAAAAGTCTGCGGCTTGCTGATGCAAACGAAAGTTTATCTGTTCTGGTCAAAAACCGATTATCGAAAGTAACGTTTCCAAGCTACAAAAAATGGTATCAGGTTCAATGAAAAACTCCCACTAAAGGGAATTGAAAGTAAAGGAATGAAAGGAGAAAAGTGAATTGTATACAAAAGTTTCAAACAGAAATCACACACAAAGGGAATTGAAAGGTTTGATTCCTTGCGGCAAGGGTTCGCGGGTTCAAATCCCTCGGGCCCGCGCACCTAATCTTCATTGCGCAATGAAGATACATCGCCAAATAGGGTTCAAATCCCACGAAGCCCATGGTGTTTTCTCGGTTGCCCTAAAAACAATGGGGTTTTAGATGTTCATTAAGGTTTACTATTGAGAGTTACTCTTTAATCCCTCTAGAACCTAATGAGTGCACATTAAGGCAGACCTTAAAGACTTTTGTCTGTATCCATGGGTACACCTAGGATTCTAGAGTGACTGTTACATGAAGCAGAAAAAGAAATTAAGATCTATTAGTGTTCATGAATAAGAATAATAGAAGGAGTTGCCGAGAATGCCTACTAAGAAATATCCTTTCAAAAAAATTGGGGAAAGAATGAAAAAGCTAAAGATAGAGCCTAGTGAACGATATGGATTTGTTGAAAACTCTGTTTGGTACCCTACTGAAATCTTTGTAGAGGAAGCTCATGAAATAATGCTTAGAGAATATGGAGGTTACACAGGATACGAAACGGGGATTGACTTATTCAAAGTAATTCTCAAAAAAGCTAAAGAAATAGAAGGTATTTACAAGAAAGCAGCGATCCTTTTGTATGAAATGGCAACAAGCCCTCGCATCTATAAAGATGGAAACCATAGAACAGCAATTGTGACAACCGAGACTTTTCTAATCATGAATGGGAAAAAAATCTGGACAGAAAATTCACAAGACATATATATATTTATTAAAGACCTCTTACATTATAGTATTGACGAAATAGCAAAGTGGCTTGAAAATGGACCCCCGAAAAGACCATCCGATTGAGATTCTGGAATCAGTAGTGAAGAAAAGACATGAGTGCCTAAAGAAACTCAATGGTGGAAGCAAGAAAGTCCGCGTCAAATAGTTTTTAACTATGTTTGTTTTAGGCTAACTGTGATTTCTAGCTGTAAAAAGTGTAGGTAAGGCAACAAAAAGTGAAAGGTGGGTTCAAATCTCGCCCTAGAATATGCCTAAATTAAACTACTTTAATTCAGTCATATCAGAGAGTTCAAATCTCTCCGGGCCCGTCATGTTCACTTTAATCTATAATCATGTGGCACGTGCCACACCGCGTTCAAATCCCACGAAGGAATTTTAATGTTTTCAACCGGTAATTACCTCCAAGTCCTGTCTAACCGTGAACTTTGCAAGTGTAATCTTCTTCCCTGTAGCCCGCGCTATCTGCTCAGCTACCGGCTTCAACGACTTCACACGCTCTTTATCAGCTCCAACTAAAGGAATCCACGCACCACCGAGTATGCTTTCCCATGTTAACTTTTAGTGGAATTTTGCGTCTCTTTTTTCTCTTCTTTTAGTTTAAGCCAAATTCGCATAAGGGGGATGTCATGTTCTGGAGGAGGATACTTAAAATGCCATATTCCTACTTCAGGATTTGGAAGCTCCAATTCTTTAGGTGAATAATACTCAAAACCTATTTCGAGCAATTTGTCAGCAACTTTAATGGCTTTATTAATAAAAAGTCCTCTTGCCAGCAGAACTGCTGTGCGTCTTTTTTCAAGAGCTTTGTCTACATAGTTTTGAACAGGGGCTTCTCCGATTCTGATCACAGTTATATCCATTTTGACGAGTTTTTTTACCAGTGTCGAAAATTCTTTCATGTCGCTTGTTGATGGTTTTCCTTTGCATTTTCTGAATCGGATAATGGCTTCATCGAGTATTATGGCCGTTAGCTTGCCTTCATCATATAGTTTCTCTATGACACCATATTCATCAGGATATTCGTTTATAAGAGCCTCGCAAGAAGACCTCTGGTTTTAACCAGAGGATGAATTGCGTAAACCTTTTAAACATGTTCAACTTACTCCTTTTTGATGAAGCCGAAGGCTTGTAGCCTCTCAGACGGAAGCAACTGCAAACGATGAGCATTGAACCTCTGAAACGAGGGAACATCCAACTGCTCTGCACACTCATGGATGGTGCGAGCATGCTGTAAGTGGCATAGGCCACCTCTATGGTATGTAGGGGTTGCAGGTGAACCAGCCCAGAACTTCTCCTACGGATAGCCTGAATCCGATGATGAGAGGAGAAGCCACTCAACTTGTTGAGTGGTAGTTCACAAGTCTTCTCGCGTGTTTTCTGTTTTCTTTTGCTTGTTCGGCTGTTGAACCCGTCTCTAATTCATAGGTTTTCGTTAGACTTAGGACGTCATGGACTGATAGGTCGAGTATCTCAGCGGTTTTTGAGAGCGAGATTTTTCCTTTAGCGTAGAGGTTTAGAACGTAGGGTTTTATTCCTTCATAGAGCAGTCTTCTCAGAGCAGTCTTTTCATCTATGTATTCCTCCTTAGCTAAAGTTTCCACTACATATCTCATGCTTTCCGGTATCTTCAGATTAACTTCCACCTTCCATCACCCTCTTAGCTGCCAAGCAGTTCTCCCCATTAATATCGTTCTCCTCGTTACATATTTAAACTTCTTAATCCTCTTCCCTTGCTTTTTTTTAGTCATTTCAACAGTCCCTCTGGACAGTGTGTTTTCAGGTACGCAAATTCCTTGGTGGCTTTGATGTATTCACAGTTTTAATCTTAAAGTAGTCTTTGACTCTTGCAGTCTGGAAATATATCAGACAACCTATACTACACGCTAAAGGAAACAATGTGAAATGCCCAAGATAGTGGAAAACATAGTTCCAGACAACAGAGTATTCCCACCAAGAGGAGAATGCTATAGTCGTTAACCAAAGCAACATTGATGCATACCATACATACTTTGACGTTCTACTAAACATAACAATTGAAAGGAAAAATGCATAAACTGACAGTATGAAAGAAACAGGTATAGAAGGATAAGATAACATCACATATAGCCAATTAACACCAACTCCAGCAACACTACCTCCAACAAAAAGAAGACCAACATTCATCACAAAGAGCATGAATAATGCACCAGAACTCAACAATGTTAATATTGCTACCAATGTCACGCCTAAAGGTCTTTCATTCATTTTCTCATATCACTATTTCACTTTTCTTAGTATCCTCAATCAGCTATGGTGAACACGCACAGATAACTCTTCCATTCTCCTTACTAAGGGCAGTCTTCACGTATTTTTCCTTTCTTTCCGTTCTGCAACATATCGATATGTTATGTTATTCTCCGTGACGAAGAATGCGTCGCCTTCAGCTGTTTTTGTATAGAACATTCTTAGGTCGTAGTCGTCTGCCAATTTCTTGAGGGCTTCCATTGAACCGAGCGTTTGCGTTTTCAGTTCCGGCACGTCTTTAGATTCTATCATTATCCTCTCCGATTCGGGAAGCTCGTCAAACTCTGCTTTGCCGACTTTGTACCTCCACGCAGTCAGCGAAGACCCCACAATTATCCAAGCGATCAACGCAACAATCATCGTAGCGAGCCTCAGTGGCAGTGCAGATGCTATTTCCTCCTCTGTCGGCATACCCACACAACACAACGCCGTGTAGTAAACCCCATAGGAAAGCAGAGCGGTGACTATCACCGTTAGAACAGCCATTATCTTCCATGAAAACTTCAATCCTCCATCACCACCAAGGTTGTACTCCCTGAACTCGCCCCAAAGTAGCTATCATCACCCTTCCAGCTTGCTTTGATCTCATATGACACGCTTTCTGTAGGTTTCCATTTATATCCATATCTTCCGTATGCGTTTGAGGTTACTGGTCTACCG
Organism: Candidatus Bathyarchaeota archaeon; assembly: GCA_030626685.1. Classification (GTDB taxonomy): domain Archaea; phylum Thermoproteota; class Bathyarchaeia; order Bathyarchaeales; family Bathycorpusculaceae; genus DAOUTL01. The sequence continues at coordinate 26,756 of DAOUTL010000001.1, forward strand.
ATGGGCACACACGTAGGGTTCACGAACCGCGACAGAGAACTCGTCGAGGCTCTAATCAAACACATGAACCTTGGACGTAAAGACCCCTTAAGACCTGCTGCTGAAGAAGTCAATATGGACTATCAAAGCGCAAGGAACCGCCTTTACAGGCTTAGGAACCGATACGACAAGGCCGTGCTTTTCATTAAGGAGTACAGGGGCTACGAGAAAAAGATTAAGGGGAGACGCTACCTGTGAGACTGGAGGCGCTGCTCTATCCTCCTGTATGCTTGGAGGAGTGTTTCAGGATCTAAGTGTAGACCTGATTTTATGAGTCGCTCTAGCATGTTCTTAGCTTCGCTTGTATCTATCTTCCTTAATTTAAGTAGGCGAAAGAGTAGGAACAAGCAGCCTGGCGCTGCCTTGACATTGTAGACTTTGGCTATCACCCTAGCCTCTTCGTCATCTATGATGGCTGTTCCTCCCAGCTCCTTAGCAGCAACTATGGTTTCACCTTCCCCTTTGTGGATTTCCCCGTGTTTAAGAAGGGTTTTAACAGTGTTCCCCATTTTAACTTCATAAACCTTCAACCTTCCACTCTTCACAGCCTCCTCAATGGCTAAAGAGTCGGGAAAATTTTCTCCTCTGGTCACGGTTTCTAAGTAAACCTCTGTAGTTATGAACGCATCACATATTTCTAAAATGAGGTTTAGGCTGCCTATTTTTGAGAAGTGAATAACTGGTGTAGCGTTGAAAACGTATATGGGTTTACTGCTTCTCAAAGGCTCTTTTCCAAGCTTCATCTACATCCTCTGCTGAAAGGTGCACAGGTATTTTCTCAGCCTTGGCTATATCGATCATTTCTCTAAGCGATACGCTGGCTATTTGAGCCGCCTTCCATAAAGTGCACTTGCCAGTCCTATAGAGTTCAACAGCTCTTTCCCTCCGCAAATCCTGAAGGCCTCTTGCCAAAAGCTTTCTCGCAACTGTAGACTTATCTGATTTCTCGAGCGCCGTTAACTCTTCAATGTCTTTAAACATTTCATCATCGACTCTTATCGTCACGTTCTTCATCGCACCACCGTATACAAAATACTGAAATGCATATTTAACTCTGTCGGCGGGAAGTCTCCATCCGAAAGTGTAGATGAAAGGGTTTTGGCGTAAAATTTTGTTAAGGTTTATTTTAACCGGCAGTCAATTAGTCGTTAACCACGTTAACGCAGACTGGAAGTGTAATTTTGAACACTTACGTAAACTCCGAGATGAAGTTAGAAGACGCTTGAGAGTCAAAGGGGCAAGATTTAAGTAATACTTTTATATTTGGTATTAATTCGGTGGATGTAATGACTAGGGTTGTTAGCGTTACTAAGAAAGGGCAGGCAACCATCCCCAAAGATTTGAGGGAGAAGTTTGGGGTAGGGGATAGGGTTCTCGTCGTTGAGACGGATGAGGGCATACTTTTCAAGCCTCTGCCCAGACCCGAAGACGACTTCGGCTCTCTAAAGGGGGTCTTCAAGGGAAAGACGGCGAGGGAGATTCTCGAAGAGGCTAGGACGCAGGATCGGATGAGAGAGAAAAAGATGCTAGAGGGAGCCAAGAGGTGAGCGTCGTCTTCGACACCGAGGCCCTCCTAGCCTTCTACTTAGGAGAACCTGGCGGAAAAAACGTTGAGACGTACCTGACAAAGATAATGAAAGGAGAAATAAAGGGCTACCTGAACATTATCAACCTCACAGAACTTTATCATATTCTGTACCGTAGGAGCCCTGACCTCGCCGAGGAGAAGGAACGGAACCTCAGGGACTACGGGTTGAAAATAGTTCCCGTTGACGACAACGAACTCTGGAAAGAGGCAGCGAAGACTAAGGGAACACACGCGCTCTCCTTAGCTGACGCATTCGCGGTAGCGACCGCAAAGGTGAAGAAGGCGAATCTGCTGGTAGGTCGAGATGCTGAATTTCACAACATGGGCGTCTCCGTAGAGCGAATAAGCTAGAACACCCCAAACTCTTATAACGGCGGTTGTATATTCTGTATTACGTGTATAAGGTGGGCGTGATGCAGAAAACCGTTGAAAAAGGCTCGGTTGTTCCGGTTCGCTTCTCAAAAGGCGAGGTCGAGAACATCGAGAAGGCTGTGGAGAGGCTTGGGTTAAAGTCGAGAAGCGCGTTAATCAGAGAAGCGGTGGAGAAGTACATTCAAGAAGCTGGAGGCATCAGAGTCATTGAGATCAGGGAAAACGTTAACCTGCAAGATGTAAAGAAGGAGATTCTCTCATACTTGGAGCAGCACGAAGAGGCTGAAACCTTCGACATAGCCAACGACCTCAGGTTAGATTTAAACTTCACCGTTAAGGCGTTAAAAGAACTGTGGGAAGAGGGCAGGGTGAGTTGATGGGCAAAGAGACAGGCGACAGAATCGTCGGAGAACAGATCGTCTGTGAATGTCGCAAGATTAAGGGGCCAGTCCTGACACGTAAGGGCGCACACAGAGCCCAAAGGTACGCGCTTTACGGATTTCCCACAGAAGCCATTATAACAAAGAAGTGGAGAATCAAACGCGCGTAGCCAATGGTTTAACCTTTTCTTTGTTGTTCAAAGCTTTTCCTGGCAGCAACCACGTACTCGGTGAATGTGAGGTCTTTCTTCTTTTTCAATGGTAAAGGTTTTCGAATCTTTCTGTGCAGGCTTTTCATAATCTGGATTTCAAGAAGCCTCGCTCCAGAACCAAACATGCTTTCTAACGCCTTTGCAAACTCTTCAACCTGTTCATGGATGTTCTCTCTTTTCACGTTAAACCCCTTCTCCAGGTGATAGTATACAGCCTGCCTTGCAGGGTCTCCTAACGCAAGCAAAGTCTCATCAACCGCCTCACGAAGTTTTTCTCCAAAAAGCGATTTTTCAGTCACTATGCAGTCTTTCTGTTTCACGGATCAGCCTCCTTAGAGCCTTAAAAACAACGTTAGAACATAAATTACTTATGAACTCCCAATTAAGATTTCCATGCACAAAACGTTAAAATAACGTGGAAACCAATAGGTTAGAGGGAGAGTGATAGAAGTGACAAACAAAGAAAAGGAAAAGCTCCTAAAACCTAAAATTGTTAAGAGCCCAGACTACAAAGCCATCTACACCACCGGTGTCTTTGGTTCATTGACCCCCTTGGAGGGACGTATGATTTTCTATTTAGATAGGATGATACCTAGAATTAAAGAAGAACCTCCCGGAGATATGGAAACAGGTGAAATCGAACGAGAACTGTTAGTAGAGGTACATATGTCCCCAGCGGAGTGGATATCTATTTCAAACTGGATGCAAAGCCACATCAAAAGATTTAAGGAGGAAGGCGCCTTAATTAAAGAGGAGAAAACCTCTGAGTAAAGGAGAAAACCAAGCAATGTCCACGCAATTTCAATCAAAGAGTTTCTGGGATTGTTCAAACGTTTCAGTAGAACCAGAAAGTGAAACTAGCCGATTAGCACAGAACGATGTTGAGTTTCAAAGGCAACCATTGATTAATATCATCTTCGTGCCGAGCTCAAGACTTCTACCTGTCTCAGATGACAACAAGTCAAAATACTTTGAAGAGTTTATATTTGGCATTGTTGCAAAGAGGGTTCTTGATAGAAACAAAAAACTATTCGATGAGTTGTCTAAGTACTAGTCTTGTGGACTTATGTACTTTCTGACAGAAGATCAAATCCTTCGACTTCATGCAACGTTCGATGTGGTCGCCTCTGGCATGCGTTACAAAGGTGCTCTCACTGAATGTAGAGAGAAGCCACAAATCGATATTTTTGGATATCAGCCCTACGTTGACATTTATGAAAAGGCAGCGATTTTACTACAATGTATTGTTCAGCAAACCCCTTTCAATGACGGTAACAAAAGAACGGGTCTCGTGGCATGCTTCACTTTCTTAGAAATCAATGGGTACGTAGTTAAAATAACTGTAGAAGAAGGATTATCTTTTGCACTCAAAATCGCTAACAAGGAAGTTAAATTTGCTCAAATCGTTAATTGGCTTAAAAGTAATTCTTACTCAATTACAACATGCATCGTTTAACCTTCTCTTTTTTGTTAAGTTAAGGGAAATTTTTGCGACCTACATGGTACGGCGTCCCTTTTCATTTTTGCAGGGGAGAAAACGTTAAAGTAATGTGGAAAACAAATGAATAAAGGTGTATGGGAAGGTTTGGTTTCTTCGGAGATTGATGTTGGTTGTTTTTGAGTTGTTGGAGTAGGGTGTAGGCGGCGTAGATGTTTTGTCTGACATTGCGAAAAATTTTGTTGGACACATTCTATGGATTTTGTTTAGGGGAAGAGTTTGAGTCCGAGGGGTTCTAGTGGCTTGAAGTGTTTTAGGTCTAGTGTGTAGAGGCTTGCGTTGTTGTTGATGGTTATTGCGGCTATCATTGCGTCTGTTCTGCGGATTGTTGTTCCTGTTTTTTCAATTTTTAACTCGAGTTCGGCGGCTAGTTTGGCGTCTTTTTTTGTGTAGTTTAGTACGGGTAGTTGTAGGATTTCTTTTATTGGTTTGGCGTATTTTTGGAGGCCGTATAGGATTTCGTGGAGGTTTATGGCTGTTATGATTATGTTTTCGTTGCTTTCAATTATTTTGTTTAGGGCTTCGTCGCCCTTCTGGGATTTTTTGTCGAAGATTTCTATTAGCACATTGGTGTCTATTACTATCATATTCGGCGTTCAGCTCTTGAAGCGTAGATTTCTGAGAGGATTTTGTCTTTGTCTTTGAATTCAACGCATCCTCTGAGTTTCTTTAGGGTTTCAATGGGGTTTATGCCTTCTACTAGTCTTTCGAAGAGTTCGCTGAAGCTTTCTTTTTTTTGTTTTACTTCTAGGAGTTTTTTGTAGACTTCTTCTCTTATGGTTATGGTTTTGACCAATCTTTTTCACTTAGAGAAAGTAGTGTTTAAACACGCATTTAAACATTTCTTGTGGGTGATTAATGTGTGAACTACCCCCAGCTAACGCAGGGGGACTTCCCGCCGATAGAGTTAAACGTTTTGGTTTTTTGTGTGGTTATGATTTTTCTTTTAGAAACTGAAGGAATTTTTCTCTGCTTATTCCAGCTTCCCTTATTATTGCTCTGATTAGTCCGGGTTTAATATCTTTCCCGGGATGAACTGGTATCACTATCCTTGTTTTTCTGGTGTTCATCATAATAACGTGTGAGCCTTTCTGACGGATAACTTGAAAACCCTTCTTTTCAAGGATTTTAATTAGTTTGCGAGGGTTTAGAGGCGGGATTTTAGGCAAGCGTCTTCACTTTTTGTATTCCAACCACTCTTTGCCGCAAAACATCTTTCTTTTCTTCTTCTGTTAGGGTTTCCATGTAAAGTTCAATGCACTCTTTCATGTTTTTCATGAGTTCTTCTAGCGTGTCTCCTTGGGTGTGGCATCCAGGTAAAGCCGGAACAAATGCTATGTACCCTCCTGTTTCATCTTCAAGTATTATCATGTCGAACTCGTACATTACATAGTCCTTCTATATCAGAACTTGCAGTAATTGATATAAGAGTTTTGATCCACTCTTCAGAAGTGTGAGAGAGGTTGAAAGGCAGGAGTTTTCTTCTGTCGTGAACCGAAATGTTGGAAAGGGCTCTTCTATATACGTTTTGTGTGTACAAGTTGTAAAGGCGTTTTGGAAATGTGTACAATTTCTAATGCACGTTAGCATTTGTTCACATAAGAAATAAATACTTAAGCCACGATAGAAAGGACACGCAAAAATTTAAAAGGAGAAAAGAAAATGCAAAGTCAAAAGAAATTGTACACAGTAGCAATTACAGCTTTTCTAATGCTATCACTGGTTTTTGCGGTGATGCCACTGGCAAGCGCAATTGAGGCACCAACTGTCGAGCCTGATACGGGACCTGTAGGAGAAGAGGTGAAGGTAAACGGAACTTCCACTACGCCTGGTGGCAAAATCGAGGTGTACTGGGATGAAGTTCACGCTTGGGATGCTGAAGCTGGAACGGGCCTACTCGGCTACAAATATGCAAAAGCAGATAAGTCCTATGAGTTCAATTTCACAGTGCCTGAAGCTGTCGCCGGATCTCACGGCGTTATCGTAAAGGACGTTGAAGCTGCTGAAATAAACGGCACAGCAACGTACACCGTTACATCTAAAATTGAAATATCGCCTGAGGTTGGTCTGCCAGACGATACGGTGGACGTTGAAGGCACAGGCTTCGATGGAGAAGCAGACATCACGATAATCTTCTGGAACGGGACTTCCTGGCCTAGTGACGCCGGTATAAATAAAACAGTTGCTACAACTACTTCGAACTCCCTCGGTTCATTCACTAAATCCTTTGAGGTTCCCACCTGTGACGACAGAGATTACAACGTTACGGCTTGGGACGGTACACATGCGGCTAATGCAACATTCACGGTTTCGCATTTGTTCATCACTTTGGATCCAACCAAGGGATCTGTAGGCACAGAAGTAACCGTTAAGGGAAGAGGCTTCACGAAAAGTAGCACAGTTGACATATACTTCGGAACACACGTGTATCCGGCAGGCTTCTACACAAAGGTTAAGAGCGACGTGGGAACAACCAGTGCTGGAGAGTTCACGACGACGTTCTATGTTCCATCATGCGCGGCAGACGACTACGTTGTGACCGCGTTTGACGCTGAAGAAGTTTATGCTAATGCAACATTCACAGTTAGCCCCGAGCATGCAATAGAGCTGGACAAGAAGACTGGTTTTCCTGAAGCAGAGGTGGAAGTAACAGGTTACTGGTTCACGGAAGACAGCACAGTTGACATATACTTCGACTTGGAAGTTTTAGCTGAAGACGTAGAAACAGATGAAGACGGCAACTTCACCGAGACTGTCACTATTCCTGAGGATGCTGCTAAAGGCGCTCACACCATTAAGGTTGTGGACGCGGAAGGTCTAACAGCCACCGCCAAATTCACCGTCACCGAGAAGGTAACCTTCATTGGACCTCGCCGTTCAGGAGCTTCACCTCCAATATACCGACAAGGCGAAACTGTTAGCTTCTACGTAAACAGCACAGTAGACTTCGATACCCCCATAACACTTAAAATTTCTGATCCGGACGGCTACCCGTACGACACACTAACACTAGTATCAGGAGAGATTGAGGGCGACGGCTTTTACGTTGTGCCCTACTCGAACGCAACCTTCACGTTGCCAAGTGACGCCTTGCTTGGAGACTGGAACTGGACAGCAACCTACGAGATGGAAGGAGAGGAGTTTGAGGACACCGGCCTCTTCACAGTAGCAGTGATGCCTTACGACGCCATGCTAACTAAGCTTGATGAACTTGACGCTAGCCTTGTAAGCCTCGACGATGACGTAGCAATACTCAGCACGGATGTTGGAGACGTCAAGGTAAGCGTTGACGCCATAGGGTTGGAAGTTGTCGACATCACGGATGGCATAGCAACGATAGAGACGAAAGTAGGCACAATCGAAGGCAAAGTCACATCCATAGACGGAACAGTAGCAACAATCAAAACTGACATAGGCACAGTCAAAGCAGACGTTTCAACCGTAAAGGGATACTTCCCCGTAACCGTAGCCGTTGACATGACACCAGCATGGATCGCCGTAGTCCTATCACTGATAGCCGCAATAGCGGCAATAGCAGCCGTATTCACCATAACCAGAAAAATAG
>DAOUTL010000135.1 GCA_030626685.1 Candidatus Bathyarchaeota archaeon
ATCGTAAAAATGGAGCTTCATAAGGGGGAGAAAAAGCGTTCCTTATTTATCCCTCCCCTTTTAGCGACAATGATTGGAGCAGGCTTCCTTCTATCCAGGAGATTTAAATCTGAGGAAGCATGGTTAAAATTGGAGAAGGAATTTTGGAGATACCTAAAAAACACCATTGTACAGTTAACTAATTCATCGAACCCCATGGCTGATCAATAAAACTCAAAAGTACTTTCTTAAAGATAGAAGCCCTGAGCACTATTAGGACCGAGTTGCTACGAATATACACGATTAAAGATATTACAAACGATTTATAACTCAACATCTATCTATTATTTAATTGTAGACGTTTCGGAAAGGTATCAAGCCGGGAAGTAGACCGGGTGATTGCAAAGGAAGAGGGACGTTTAATTTCGTATTCAATATTGATTGGACTGATACTCACATTTGTCTCCTTGATTTACATTTCTGAAGAACCTTATTGTTGGGTTGACTGGGGTTCAACTTATCCTATAGGACATGCTTTAACCTATGGCTTCCCTTTCGGCTGGATAGCATTCGGCGGTCCAAGTGCTTTTTTTAGTCCTTTTGACATAGTGGCTTTTCTATTCGACATAATCTTTTGGGCAATAATCGCTTATTTTACATTACGCTACATAGCTCCTAACTTCATCAAGTTCATGTCTAAAAATTTTCAACTATTAAGTTCGGTTAACTACCTTAAGAAACAAAAAGTTAGTGATTTATCAAAGTTATTTATCTATCCATAATAACAAAGAGTATTAACTTACCCTGAAGGATATAGATTGCTTGGATTGGATAGTTGTATCGAAAAGTCAAAGAGGGCTGCCTATTAGAAATCACTTTTGTAAAAGCCAAAATCAAAGGTAGAGAATAATATCCTCTGCGCTTCTGTCTTAGGTCACCAACCGGTAAGTCATCAGAACATCCTCTTGTTTTGTTCCAACTTTGAGAAAGTCATGACAAATAAGTTAACAGTATTCGGTTAGCTTACCTTATTGCTTACATCTTCTTGGTAATCTGCTGAATATGGCTGGATTGAAAGAAAAGTAGATTTCTCGACCTGTTGTTTGTCAGAAGTCAAAGAATCAATTCACCAATTGCCACAGATGATCCTATTAACACCGCTCCTACAATCATCATGAATATTCCTGTGTTCAATTGTTTTTTACGAGACTGCCTGATCTCATTGCCCATTTTCTCTTCGACATAATAACGTCCTCGCGGATATCTTAAAACTCCTAAAAACCATGTCATGCCAGACGCTAGAAAGGCGCCAATTGCAAAGATTACTGCACCTTCAAAAAACAGGATGTTACATAATATAGTTATTCTTGAAGAGCCGAAAAACCAGCCTTGTAGAAAGATCTTCAATAAACCAGCTGCTAAAACATCTATAATCAATAGAAGTAAAACAACGAGAATGACATTTCGGGTAACCTTCGCGTTTTCCAAATGTATTAACACCATAGTTTACAATACTTTTGATATAGAGAGATGTACATATACTTAAATTCTTTCCGACATTCGGTGAAAAATAAATGATTATTAAGTTTGACCTAGTGGTTCAAGCTTTATCCGTTTAAAGGGCAATGGTTTTAAGCTCTTGAAAGGGAGAAATGGTTAACAATTTAGATGTTAATCTCTTGCGCATCGGGTGTCTATAGCTAATTCTCAAAAATCTAGATTGGCAAGTATAGCGCAAAATCACATTGTGTGACCTTGATGGTATCAACCAGGCGAAGAAAAGGGTATAGTGATTTTCCCTTCAGATTCGTCGGATGTTATTCTTATCGATATTGGAAGCGTTCCTCTGTTGTCCACTTCGACTAAGTCGCCTATCTGCGATTGTAGTAGAACTAATTTTGACTCATTTTTAGGAATGTTCTCGAGTTACTGCGGCTCTGACATCGCCCAGCTTTGAATAACTACGTTATGCGCATCTCCGCCGATGGCTTGAAGTTCGAACGATATAAGGTATATCTTCCACACATTTTCGCCGCGGGGTTCACAGCCTAACACTTTAGCGTTCAGAACTTTAAAATATTCTTCTGCTGGCTTCTTCCGCAGACTTTGAGGGCCATGGGGTTGATTGAAGTATGAAGCTATCGCTAACGATATGAAGATACCTGCGACAAATAGTAAAATCACTATTGTTTTGTTGCTCTTTCTTCTTTTCCTTACCATTTTAATTAGAAATAATGTGGAAGGAAGTATTTATTGCTAGCTTCGTCTTTTATAAGGTTCCGATGGCTTTTATCCGTAAAACAGAATGTGACATACCTTTATGGTAGAAATAGTTATTTAGGAACCGTTGGGCTTCGCTTCCTTTGACGTTCCTTCCGACCAGAATCCGACGGATTCCACCTGGTTTTGGTCTGCTTCTAAATTCAGGCTTAATTGAATAGGAAGGCATATTATATTTTCTTATAACTTTTATCTTGAATCTCTCAAACCCATGCATTGGACACTTCATTTCTACAATGAGTTCCATGTTATTCATTTATAACAGTCCTTCTTAGATATAAAAAGTTTTGTTTGAGTCTTCATGGTTTCGCTCTGTTTTTTCCATCTTAGCGCGCTCTCTCAATCTTTCTGTTTATTGTGGAACAGTTGTCGATAGCCTACCAACCTCTATGTTTCATATAAAGGACGAAAATAATGAAAGCTGTTATTAGTATAAGTAACAAATCGTAACGTGCTATCGGCAACATCTCATAGTGATGAGGAACAGCCAATAGTCTGTAGGTGGCTGGACGGATTTTATAAGGTTTTGAGCTTACCATAAAGTACGATTTTTCTCCTACACCCATTTTTGAACTAATCATGGCACTGGATATGAATATGATTTTGCCTTCCGAATCATAATAGCTGCAGTACAGCCTTGGACCTATAGCCGTTCCCCACTCAACGTTAAGAACATCCCCTTCAACAATATAGTATCCATTTTCATCTGTCCTGTTTGAATGACTTACCACTCTAAGTTCGTTTATTGGGGTTTCGGTTGTGTTTTCATAGACTAGTGTGAGTTCGTAGTTTGCTGGCGGCTCTCCTATGGGTTGCCAATAGACTATGAATGGCGATCTAAGTTCCGGCTTTAATATTTCCATTACTGAATGGCCTTCAGCTATTCCAATGACGTTGCTGTTTGCATCGTAAAAGGTTGCAGTTACATTAACCGATTTTATACAGTTCCTCATGTTGTGTACAATTTCGCCGGCTATGGTATAAAATCTCAAGTTTTCCGTGACGTTGATCCAAAAATTATTAAAACTTAAGATTTTCGGAGGAACTTCGGTAGCTGGCCCTTGAAGCAGTGACGTGAAATAAAAAATTGTTCCGCAAATGGTTGCTGTAACTATAACAACTATGAATATAATTACTTCGGGCTTCACATCCAACACCTCTCATACGACTAATATTCTATAGCTGCTTAAAAGTGGGAAAAAAGAATTTATAATCGTGTCGCTTCAGTCAACGTCTTTGACACTCGGGTAAGGCTTGCGTTCTTTAAACGTTTTAGGTCAACACGTCCTAGCTTGTTTGGAATGGCCTTCCTCCTAATTGTGATACAGGGGAAGCCACAATTACTACTATGAGTGTAGCTATCAATTTGGAACCAGAGTTATGTCCAAACCGGTTCTTCTGGAGGCCCTTGCTCGCTTACTACACAGTTTCTGTCTTAGAGCGCACTAATTTCTTGGATATGTAAGTCTCGTTTGAGCCTCCGTGATTTCGCTCTGTTTTTTCCATTTTAGCCTTTATAAGAAGCAACAACATCCCGGCGAGTCGCCTTAAGGAGATGCAATTTTTGGCAGTGACAGCATATATTATTGAGTAGTCTCTTTCGTGAATGTCAAGTTATCTTTTCACGAGATGACATGCCACAAGATGTCTGTTTCCTCGGTCAATCAG
>DAOUTL010000049.1 GCA_030626685.1 Candidatus Bathyarchaeota archaeon
AACCAGTACGAGTTTGCCCCCCGAACCTTATCTTTAAAGTGGTAGAAATAGCAAAGGTTTCGCTAGTTATTAGAGTGTCTCCATAATAAAACTTTATTGTAGTTCCATCAAGCCACATTCTGAGAGGTAAAGAAGAGGGATATCCACTATAAACTAAATTGGTCTTTGTGCCTCCCACCCATTTTGAAGCGTAAAGCTTACCATCACTTCTACGCCAACCAATACTGTAACGGTTATTATCATCAACATATAAGGTGAGCCAGAGAAAGTCTAGACTATCATGTTCTGCCTGTTCAATCCTAACATCTTTATTGGTGAAATCAAAACTGTTTACACTTTCTAGCCCTCTTCGAAGATAATCCCCGTCTGGAAGTGTTACTTCGATGCGTTGGTTAACTTCTGCTAATGAACCAGCATCACCCCATTCAGCCCATAGTGAAGTATCTAATGAATTATCGTTGAAGTCATCTCCAAGAACTGCAGTAGTTTTGATGTTACTTGTCGTAGTAGCGTCTGGATTCCCGTAGTAAACATAAATCGTAGCTGCGGCTGTGCTTAAGTCGTCTGTAACTTCAACCCAGAAAACAGCATAGTCACCATCAACTTTTTTCTCCATCCAGTAGTCAAGTTCTGTTGCACCACTATCATCCGTGAATCTTATATCTCCAAAATCTGTTCGACAGTGCCCATTAAGGTAAACATCTTCTCCACTATCAACTCCACTACCATAATGAACTACTATCCTCATCTGATAGTTTGTTCCAGCACCAGATGCAGAATTAATCACGTGGCTTTTCCGATACAGCCAAGTCACATCAAACCATGGGTCAAAAACAATTCCTTCATCAATGTCTAACGCAACCCTTCCACTCGCACCCCAGCCCCCGCTTTTCTGAATCATAGGTGTGTTAAAGCATAATTTGAAATGTTTCGTTCCATTTTCGGTGTCACTAGTTGGTTTAGAACCGTATGCAGGCAACGTTATAAGTTCCATATTAGCTTTGAACTCGTTAGCTGTCCGCTTAAAAAATTGCTCTTTGCATTTTTTCCAATCAAGCTTAAATCGTGTTTCATCGTGGTAACCTATAATACCTATGGCTTCCCAGTAAAACGTAACGTTCCAAACAGTCCCCTTCACTTCCGTGTAGTTTAAGTAGCCTACCACAACTGTGCTGTTTGAAGTTGTAACGCTCGCGTAATTAGGTCCAGCGGGAGAGCCTACTGTAACGTTTACAGGTGGAGACAGAGGAGTAATATTCTTTACATCTACAAAGGTATGGTTCATTAGAACAGTGCCGTAGTCTGGAACTTGCACAACGTAGCTTACGTTTTTCCACTCGTAAAAACCAGATACGCTCAACTGTTCTATGGGGAAAGAAACATTAGAAATGATAGTAGTCAAGTTTATGGTTCTCTTTTCTATACGCAAGTTTTGGATGGAAATTTCAATGGTAAAAGGCATTTGCGAAATTAAATTCCACGTGACAACTAAATCGTCTTGCTGTTGAGTGATTGGTTGGAATTGTTTTAAAATTTCATCTTCAGGAGGAATATCTGGTTCTTGAGCCTTCACGTTGTACAGCGGTATAGCCACGTAAGCTAAAAGTAAAGCAACAATCAGCAAAACAGCCGATGTTTTCTTCATATCACACACCCCCCAAAACAAATTACTTGTGAAACACTTATAATTTTCCCCCACGCAACTTGTTCACAAGCAAGCCTACAACTATAACTGCTAAGCTGATGGCTATGTAAAAATCCCACGGTGGACACGGTGTTGCGGTAAGCAACCAAGCGACCACAACCGTGAGTGGGAAACTTATTTTCCACAATTCACGCTTGGCATATAGGTATAAGCTTACAATCGTCAACAACACCATAATAATATAGAAGGTTAAGCCAAAGCAACGCTCATAAAATGGCTCCTCCACAACTATTTCAGGAGGCTTACGTTTAGCCCCACCCAAAAAATAATGAATAGTTATGTTAGTGTCGCCTGTAACCTCCAAATCGAAAGTCGCTGAGTAAACATCCACCTCAGGGCTGTGACGTATTCTACAATGGGTAAAAGCGTAAGGCGTAGCATTCACAACTGGAAAGTTGTCTTTAACGGAAAAAGTGTAGGTGCCAGCTTCAGGAACTTTTATAGTTACTGGTGTAGTGTACTCAACTCCAGCGAACGTGAATTTAACATTTAACTCAGGTTCAGAAACAACATGAACACTATAGGCTGGAAATAAAACGGCGCATCTTAAGGGGTTAGCTGTGGGGGTTGGCTGTGGGTAGGGGTTAGCTGTTTGAAACCATAGCCAAATTAACTTTTGACCATCTAAGTCGTAATTGGCATTGCTACAAGTTTCTTGATTGTAGTTTGACTGAACGTTTTCAGATTCGGCGACCAGCACCGCTTCACTAAAACCTTCTTCTGGGCTCCAAGTTCTATAGTAATAGTTGTGGTAAGGGTCTGACACTTCTTCTGTGTAGAGAATATATATTTTTGTTGTAGAGGTTGCTGTGAGGCTGAAACCGTTATAAAAGCATGGGGCAGGGGTAATTGGGGTTTCGATTTTGGTTTCCCAAGCCCCAGAAACTCTTCTGCGGAGAAATATTATTTGGACATCCCCGCTTTGCCAAATCACGCAGATGTTATTGTTTCCATCTGAACAAGCCGCCCAACTTCGGTCGTTACCCATCCAATCGCCCTCTGAAATCGCTTCTTCTGTTCCAACATTAGTCCCATCAAAAGTTCTGCCAAAGAGGTTGTAATCTTCCCTATGATAATAAATCACATAAACTGAGCTACTCGAAACTGGAAGCACTGCACAGTTTTTATAGGTTGCCACTGTTTCATGGTAAATCTGCACGGGCAATTCCCATGATTCTATACTGTTTGGCAAAGATGACTTGGTGCAGTTAACATGGTAAACATAAGGAGACACTGCTGGATGATAGGTATAAGCTACCCAGAAATATCCATCGGGTGTGTTGGCTAAAGAAACAAAAACGGGGACTTGACCTAAAACCCCAGCAAACACGGTTTGCCATGAACCCCATGTGATTTTACCGTTAGAAGGTGTACCTTTCTTAATTTTTATGTTGCCACCGTCTGTTTGATTTAATACTACGTGATAAACATAAGTCCCATCATAAAGAAAATCTGCTTGAAGAGGAAATGCGAGAGCCTCAACTGTCGACCCCCTATCAGCGTAAGTGGATACAGGGTTCCCCATTTCAGGTTTATCCCAAGTGAGAAAATCTTTGGATGAATAATAAAAAATGTCCATTGTTGCATTTTCCAGAGAAAAAACATAAACATAGTTCTCATGGGAAAAGCTTCTTCGAGTTGCTGCACCTCCCACCAAAGGAAAGTTGTAGGCTGCGTCATAAAGGTTGTCGACTGTGCTTACTGTCAAAGGCGCATGTACCACTGGCAAATTGAAGGCGAATAAAGAGGCTAAAATAAGCATATAAACTGTAAACATGATTGTTTTTTTGTTGCTTGGCAACAAAGTTCCCTTGTTTTTATTTGTTTGACGTGAATAAATGGTTTTGTAAAAATTTTTTATATAGCTTATCTTTAGGATATATGTATGCAGAAAAGGCTTGATTTATTCAGCGAACCTGAAAAGGTTAAAAATGTTTATGTCACTATTAAGGATACGTTTGAAAAGTTTTGCAGAGGGTGTTCAGAGCTTGTTAAATATGAAGAAAAGGGACATTGGGTTAGAGTGTCTTGCAAGTCTGAAAAATGTGTTAAGTAAATGTGGGTTTTGGAATGTTTTTAACGGTTTAAAAGTTGATTACTCAAAACCTTATGTTAGGATTAGTTGGAAGCTGCCCTTCGCCATTAGTAAGGGCGTTGTGGTTGACTGTGAAACAACTGGTTTACCTATCAAACGTTTGGAGGTGAATGGAGGGATTGTTGAGGAACGTGGTGATGTCCACATGGTCAGCTTCAGCTTTATGGAACAGAACATGCTATACTGCTATGGTCTTTGGAATCCTCATGCTTGGAAACAGTTTGAACAGATATGCCGTAATCTGTTGAAAAATAAGAAGCCTTTATACGCCTACACTTGCAGTTTCGAAGAACTTTTCTTGGGTTTTAAATATAACTGGATAGATTGCTTGGAGTATGGTGAAGGCTACTCTGAATGGTATGATGAATATTACGTGTACCGCAAATCTCTGGTTTCAGCAGCCTACAGTTATGGGTTACGCATACACTTCTACGATGTTAATGGAAGCCAAATCCCTAACATGTGGAAAAGATATGTTCAACACGCAAATTTTAAATGCTTATGGGAAATAATGTATCATAATAGCGTAGATGTAATCCGCTTAGGCTGGATAGTGTGGAGAAAAGAGAACAGAGCGGAGGATAACACTGTTACTCTGTTTCAAACGTGCTAATATATGAACTGAAGCCCTTGAAAATGGGACTTTACACTAACAGTTCAGAAACGGGAAGGAAGCAAGGAAATTCTTTCCTTGCGGAACACAAAAATAAGCCATTAATTCAACGAGGGAAAAAATAAAACCCTTTAAAAATTAACAGTAAACCAAAAAATCAGATGGTCGAAGAAGACACTCTGTTCTCTCTCCAAAAATTGAACCCACCAGACACACCACTTTATCTCTAATTTCTTTCATTACTTTTCAGCCCAATTATCCATGTTTTTCAGCCTTCTTTACGTCTTTAATCCTACCGAGCTTATCGTGAATAACAATAACATCAACTTTCTTACATCCACATTTAGGACAACCCTTAGACCATACTTCCCAAGGCATCTTGGTTGGTTTTGCGGGGTCATATGGTATAGATTCAGTGTAGCCACATTTGACACATTCTATTAATTGAACAAGACTCATTGTTTTTCAGCCTCTTCTTTTTGCTGTGGGCTGATATGATAGTTATAGTTTTCACCAGCCTACTGGTTCAAGTTGAAATTGCACATTGAAGAGCAGTTGTTTCAAGTAGTATGGTTTAGTGAAGAATATTGGTACTGGAGTCAAAGGATAGGTTCTGTATGTCGTCAATTCATTTTTACAATTTGTGCAATAATGATATGTTGGAGCATCTGTTTCTCGCATAATGCAATAGTTATCGCAATGTTGCAGATGGAATTGATGTCCGAGTTCGTGAACCATTGTTTTAAACATGTCTTTTGCTGATACTTGAAATGCTCTCAACCAAAATATGCTGATTCCTTTGTAAACGGTTTGTTGTTGAGTGAAGACTGCTAACAACTCCATGTTTTCATCGTTGTTTTCCTCATGGTAAGTTATGTTCCATTTCCAGCCTATCTCTTCAATTGCTTCATTAAGAATGTCCCAGTTGTAGTTTATATCGTCTCTATCATCAAATGTTAACCAGTAATGCCAATGCAACTCGATTCGAAGTTCCTCTTGGAAATACTCAGTTATTACAGCCATGTCATCTTCAGCAACTCTCTTAGAAGGTTTTGGAACCCAAATGATAGGTCCAATACCAGCTTTGCTAGGCACTAATATTGTTCCTGTGTCAAACTCTTCATCACAACAACACAGTATGTCGATGTGAATTACTTCAGGGGTAGCAAATGCTCGTGGAACAACCAGAATGCTTAAGGCAATGATTGCTCCCAAAAAGAAAGCTGCCAGTTTTGTTAAGTCAGACTTGTCAACAACTAATGGTGGAATCGCCAGATAACATAATGCGAGGGCAATACTAAACAGAACGCATAGTTTTCCAAACGATGATTCAAAGAATGGGTAGGGGTCACCAGTTAGCGGATTTTGCATTTCAGCTTCTTTCCATGCATTATAGGCTTCTAAGCTTTGCATTAAAGTCACAGCGTATATTATTGATATTGTCAGTAATGCCAGAAACGCTATCTTAACCTTTTTTTTCATGTTTTTTTCCTCCTTTTAAGTTGATGTTCAAGGCAGACGCTAACTCATCAATTGTCCTTCTCAAACCATTAGGGTTTTTGCCTGAAGCCCAAGCGAGAACCTTTAAAAGCTCATAATCCCATTTGCGTCCCATACTCCGCCCATTCCTCTTCTTCTTCCTCTATTTTTTCAAATCTTGCGGGCATAAGCATTCTCTTTATGTATTCGCTTCTTTTCTCAATTGCTAAAATGTTGTTCACATACCAGCGGTATCTTCTACGTCTCTGTCTTATTCTGTGAAGCCAACCGTTTAAAGCCCCGATGGTCATACCAAGCTCCCGTGCCACCTGTTTTTTTGGTTCACGCTCAAGTTTAAGTAGCAAATTTATGTCTCTTGCACCAATTTTCCATGGTGCGTTTGAAAATTCCTCTTGTTTTATTTGTTTTTTACGAATATTCTTACGTTTGTTCATATCTTTATCCTCAAAAAACAAATACTCTTCTTAAATAATAAATAGTTTTCGGTTTTCGAGTTTTTTATTAAGCTCTTTTAAGCGTTATTCCTCTACATTTATTGCTTAGAAGTTGTTTGCAGTTTTGCACCGCAGACCACGCAACGCTTAAACCTTAAAGCTTTTCCAGCGTATAGGATTCCGCATTTAGGACATTCCTTCATTTTCTTTTTCCTCTGGTTGAATTTTTGCTTTGACGCTTTTACGATACCAAGGGGCTTGTCTACCGTGTTTCATAAACCTGCCTATGTCTTGGTGAACTGCTTTGCGGGGTTTTCCTTCTTTTGTTTTTATCCTATACCCCTCAAAATGTTTGAAGTCTCTGTATTCATCTGGAATAGCCTCCCTGACTTCACTTGGAACTTTTGTGAGTTTCTCAACCTCAGCTTCCTTCTCTAATCCTAATAACTTCTTCAATCGCTTAATAATCCTCATCGGATTACATCAACTCCTTGTTTGTAACGCTTTTTACATCGTGGGCATTCCCAAACTTTAGCAGCAACTTCCCTGCTTGTGAACTGCTCTTTCCATGAACGCAATTTCGACTTCATCAACGTTTTACATTTAGGACAAAAAGGGTTCATTGTTTTTCAGCCTTCTTCTAACTGCAATTTTCTGTACTTTCTCATTAACCTCTCAAGTTGCACTCGCGTGAAGGTAAGCCAGAATGCTGCTGGAACGGCAAGGAACACCATCCACCGTAATGCTGGGTGTAAAAAGTATAGTTGTGTCGCTAGATATAGTTGGAAAAAGAATGCCAGCACCAGCCCTGTACATGCTCCGAAACTCGCCAGCACCCCGTGATATTCCGTTGATATTTTTAGACACGGTATTTTCAGTAGCAACCGTATCCACAACGGCATTTTCATCGCGTCCATAAGTGAACCATGAACAACAGGTCTTGCAGGTGGCTTATCAAAAAGACACAGCATACTGTTGTTATTGTGGCTATTAGTTTTTTTCTTCTCATATTTTTCACCTCCTTTTTTCAGTCCTCTTATCCTCCTACGGAATTTATTCCGAGTGTCTTTATAAAGGGTTTGGAATGCATTCCGAACCTCCCATTTCCGCCGCCTCTCTTTCCAGTTAATCGGCTGTAGATGTTGGTTGAAATGTATGTGCCACGCTTCTTCAGAAGTGCTTTTCGTATCTTCATTTTCGCCACCTCTTATTCTCTTTTAGCAATTTGTTTATTCTTTTACTCATCTGACGTAAGTGGAATAAGCTGATTGCTACTGTTGTAAAGAAACAGCCACATAAGAAACCTAATATAAATTTGTGCATAATTTTTCAACCTCCACTCCTTCTATAAATTTTGGCGTATCCACGCTGTCTAGTCAACACTTCCAAGACCTCTGGGTGTTCAGCGAAATAGTATTCATCGCCTATCTTGATTGTTACACCTGTCCCGCTTTTAGACATAGCGATGTAGCCACAAGTCTTCCATTTCTTCTGTCGTCTACTCATGGTTTTCAGCCTCTTTTTTCGCCATTTTAACCAGCCTATCTGTTCTTCCTTCCCATTCCTCACCAGTTTACCTGTATTTTCTGACCATAAGTTCTGTTCTCATAATTCTCGCAGGCTTCTGCTTCTGGGTTGCAGTAAGTGTTAGGGTTTAACGCACATTTGTCTGGTTTTCTGTGGTAGAGGCATGATTTTGCATGAGCTATTTGTGGAGAGTCAGGACCGAGAGGTATGAAGCGTAGTTCACCCTTAATTATAACCCAGCCGTCACGCATTATTTTTCACCAAAGAGCTGTTTCAGTTTTTTCACTTCCTCCACAATTTTTTTCAGGTTAGCTTCTTCGACGGCACGTTCCAAGCATGGCAGGTGGTTTTTTTTAAGTTTCTCCTCCTTTGCTTGTTTTGTCTTTATGGTTTGTTGTAGAGCTTTGATTTGCTTTTCAGACGGCAAATCGTTAAAAGTTAGAGATTTTTTAAGCCTTAGTAATCCTCTAATGTATTCAACATTTTTTGGGTATTTTTTGGCGATTTCTATGCAACGGCTTCTCGCAGTTTCCATGCACACTTCTAACTCATTAATCAAATCAGTATAGTGAATAGTTTTTTTCGTTTCGAGTATGTCTAAAATTTTGCTTTCATCTCTCTCCTTCATACAAGCACCTTGTTTACAAATCACAGTCTAAGTATATAAATGTTTAGATAACTAAAGAATTTTTGGTTTTCCAAATTTTCTTTAGTCGCTATGCATCCTCTGTGAACGGCAGTATAGCCTATACGGTGAGCAGGAAGTGAACGTTAGAATCGTTCTGGAACACGCTTTTAGTTAGTTTTTTTTTTAAAAAAAAAATTTAGTTAGCTATCTAAATTTGAGAGTTATCTAAGTTTTTTTTAGTTATCTAAAAATGTTTTAGATATAGGCGTCATAATGAGTGTGTGTTGGTATTGATTAATTGATTGATTAGTATTGATTGATTGATTTGTTGGTAATGTTTCGTTCATAGTCCATTAATGTATTGGTAATGTTTTTTAATGTTCCATTAATGTTGATTGTTA
>DAOUTL010000091.1 GCA_030626685.1 Candidatus Bathyarchaeota archaeon
ATTTCGTGCCATCCGCACGGAACAACATTGTTGTCAATTAAGTAGCGCATGGAACACCGAATATCCTCTTCGAGGCAGTCCTTTACGCCTTCGAGTTTCCGAAGAGCCCTACCGTATTTCGATATAACATCGGGGTCTCTGCAGTAAACCTTCAAGGCTTTCACTGGTTTTCCAAAGAATTTGCGTTCAACAACCTCAAGCTTCGTTATAAACGGATACTCAGCCTTCCCAGCTTCAACTTCTTCAACAACTTTCGCCGGATCCACATCCTCCTCAATCACAGCATAAAAATACGCAAGAAAATTCCTGTCAACAACCAGCGCTCTATTTCCAGAACCATCAATACCCCAAAGCCAAATTTCAGGCGTATGCTCCTTAACTTCGTAATTCACGTCCAAAAGCCAAAACGTAACCTTCATGGCCGCTACCCTTTTTTCGACATGAATGGTAGAACAAACCCGCTTTTAATACTTTTTAAGTTTATTTTTCCATTTTGTTGGGTTTGTTAAGCTTTTGTTTGTATTGGTATTTTGTGTTGTTGTGTGTAGTATTGGTCTTGCGAGGATTTCTGCTGTTTTTGCAATATCTTCAAATGTTTCTATTTCATTGTCGTTTGTGTTGGCTCAATTTTTGGCGTATGAATGTTAAAAAGAATCTTATGGCTTCTGTCTGCTCGTCTGGTATGTTGCTTTCGGTAACGTTTTCTTCGCTGCCGTTGTGGAAGTGTTTTGGAAAGTTTTTCATGTTTTTCAGGTGTTCATGTGGTCTGTTGTCATATCTGTGCAGTCCGCCATTTATGTGTCTGTGTTCCCAGTGGTAGGCGTAGCGACCGGGCATTTTTTGTGAGAGCCAAATGTCCAAGTAGCTTCCGTCGGTTAAGTGCACTCTGACTTTTCCGTAGACTTGTTCGATGAGTTCTGTTATATCTGGAAATTCCTTCTGGATAAGTAGACGTATTTTGCGATAGGCTTCATTTGTCTTGCGGCTCAACCGAGCACCTTTAAAATTTGTTCGATTTTCTCTTTTTTTGCTTCTAAATGGTCAAGTTTTGTGAAGTCTTCGAAAGTTTCTGTTTCGCTCAGCTCTCCTTTGTTTATTTTTTCATCTAACTCCTTAAGCGATGTTACACCATACCTGTTATATACGATGATTACTTCAGCATTCATGCGTCTTAACTCTGATTCGAGGTAAGCTTTGACGCCGTTTTTGATTAGCTCTTCCTTTTTTAGGCCAAGAGTTTCTGCGATGGCTTCGACTGTCACGGTCATTTACAACACCCTAATTATGATTATGCCTTCGAGGGTTTTAAGCTTAACGTGGAGCTATACGTTGGGATTAGTTAACGCATGACCAGCTTTTCCAGCATCAGCCTTTCCACCTTTACGATGGTTTGTTAAGCCTCGTTGCGTATTGGTATTTTGTGTTGTTGTCTACTATGTAGAATACGTGGTCTTCTCCGTCTGTTGCGTGGAGTATTGGTCTTGCGAGGATTTCCGCTGTTTTTGCGAGATCTTCGAGTGTTTCCATGTTTATTGTTGTTTTTGTTTCTGGCGGTTTCTGTGTTGTTTCTGCTATCAGTTCCTTGTATGAGGCCGTGAGCTTTTTGATGAGCTTTTCCGTTTGTTTTGTAGGCAACACTGCTGGCTTGTATCTGACGTATAGGAATGCTGAAAATGCAAGGCACGTTGCTGTTGCTGCTGTTGCTACGTAGGAGCCTGTTCTTTGATATTCTACCCATGTCAAGGGGGTTCGGTGCGTTTTTGTTATTTCGCCTGGTTTTGTCTGTTTTAGGTTTTCTATGGCTATGTAGTTGCCCTTATCAGCCTCTGTTTTGAAACTTACGGCCAGTTCTGGAGTGAAAGTTTCATCTATGGTTTGTGTGGTTGTGTTGGCTACTACGTGGATTGTTGGTTTTACGTTTATGTTGTATGTTGTTGATCGGATTCCTGTTTCCTTATCTATGTTATCAACGATTTCTCTTATCTTTGTGCAGTTAACGTGCATAGTGAAGTTGACAACGCCGTTTAGTTTTAGGGCTTCCTCGGCTTCGGTATCAGACAGCGTTTTTGCCCATTTTCCAGGTGATTCAAGCTGAATCATGATATGGTGTTCAAGCGTGCTGTTTTCTGGTTCAGGGTTGCATGCGAAGGCATATGTGAATGTTAGGTTTATGTGGTCAACTATGGCTGTGTAGAGGGTGCCTTCGCCCGGTGTTAATGTTGTTTCATTGCTGTAGATTATGTTTGGTTTAAGCTCGGCTACGTAGTTGTATGTTCCCGTGTGTTGATATGTGCAGAGAGTTTCTGTTTGAGTTTCATACGTTGGAAGCTGATGCGTATAATAAATGCTCAGGGCTGATATGGCGGTTGAGCAGGCAAATACTATGAACAGGATTTTTGCGAGTTTTTCCACGTTGATTTGTTTAAGTCTGAGCATGGTTTAGCCTCAGTTTCTGCTGTTATTTAGAAGCGTTGTTTGTTAAATAAAAAGCATATTCTGATATTGTATATGTTTTGTGGTTTGATGTCGAGTTGATGTCGCAAAACATTTTATAAATGAGGAGCTTGGTTATCCGGTGCCGGATATAGTGAGGTCGGATGAGGTGTGAAAAATGGAAGATTTGAGAGAACCTAAGTTTATGCGAGAAATCCACAGGATCAGGGCTGAGTTGTCTAAGATGTCGTTAACCGAGTATGAGAGATACCTGAAAGAGGTTAAGGAGAAATATGCTGAAAGATTAAAACGCTTCTACGTGAATCTACCTATTGTGAAATCGGAGCGAAAGTTGGAAACCGCTGCACATTAGTTTGGCACTCCCACAACTGAAGTTCCTGCGGTGGGAAGATGGATGTTTCTTGCTATGAGTTGTAGTGCGTTTTCTTTCGGGTTTATCGAGTAAAAAAGTTTAGCCTCATACGGCTATGTTGTTGTCAGAAGATTGGAAATAATATTCTAATGTTGTCTTGGGTTTTCTTGAAGTATTCGTCTATTGTTTGCATTGGGTGAGGAGCTCCTGTAGAGTTTCTGTTCTTGCTTTGATGCTTTCGTGGGCGTGGATGGCTGACCACCATGTGAAGTAGTCTTCATCGTCGGCGAGTTCGCCGCGTTCAAACTTTTTATAAAATTCTTTTGAGCTAAGCCCGTGCTTCGACTCAAACTTGTGCATCTCCTCTTCGAAGCCTTTCAGTTTTGCCTTCAGGATTTTGAGCTCTCTTCTTATCGCTGAGGAGAGCGCCTCTAACGCAAGTTCTCTACCAGCCTTCGTCCTTAACAGAACTTCAGTCAAGCTTTGAACACCCAGTTAACAAAATGTTATTGGCACTTAAAATCATTTTCATTGAGACGTTTAAAGAATTTGATGAGTATAGGTTGGCTGGTTTTCGTATGTTCATTTATTGGTAGAATGGGTTGTCAACTGGTGTGATGGTTATGGTGATTGTTCTCCCTTCTGTTTCTGGGTTGTCGGTGTCGAAGTGTATGAGTGTCCATGAGATTGCGTGTTCACATGTGTTCAGCGGTATGGAGATGGGCGGTTCCCAGTAGCCTTCTACGGGGATTTGGTTGATTTCTATTCCGTCCCATACGTTGAGCGAGTTGAAGTTTGTTCCTATTGGATAAGGTCCGTAGTAGTATGTGGTTATGTTGAAGTATTCTATGATGTCGTCTGTGTTTTTGAGTGTTATGGAGACGCTTTTTACTGTGAGCGGTAGTGTTCCTTCATTGTGCATCAATAGTCCAATTGCGATTCGCCAGCCGCTTGTAACGTTTTCACATGTTACCACGAGTGTGCGTTTGCCCGGAGTTTTGTAATATGTTACTGGGTGGTTTTCGTCGTAGCCTTCGCCGCGTGGAACAAGGACTTTTTCAGAGTCTATAACAAGGTTTACATGACCCATTTTTACAGTGCCCTGTATGCAGGTTGTATCTTGCCAGTGAGAATATGTAAGCCCGTTTACGATGGTTAACATTAATATCAAGTTGAGGATTGCCAGAATTTTCCATTTCATTTGTTAACCCCTTATATGGCGATGTCGTCGACTATGTTTATGTACAGTGTGACGGTTTTATCCTGTGCATCGTCGGGAATGTCTGTATGGACGTGTATCCATATCCACATGACAACTTTCTCGCCTGGGTCGGCTATGAATGGCGGTGATGTGGGTTCTGTTTCGAAGGTTACGCCGCCATCTGGCTTAAGTGGACCGTCCTCGCTTACTTTTACACCACCCCATACTTCTAGGGTTCCAAAGCCCGTTTCCTCTGGATAAGGTCCGTAGAAGTATTCCGCGGTTTCAAAGTAGTCTTGGAATCCATCCGGGTCGTAGAAGCTGTACTCAGGGGGCTTCACGTTGACAGGCAGGCTTCCCTGGTTCTGGGTTGCCAGCCCTATCCAGATGAACCAGCAAGGCTTGAGACCTTCACACGTTAGTGTAAGCGTATGTCCGTCGGCAGATAGTTCTGATGTGATGTTTGAGTATCGCTGGACTTCTTTTGAAGTAAGGTTTTTGTAGGATGTGATTGCCATTTTGATGTGAGCCATTTTCACGGTGCCGGTTATTTTTATGGTGTCTGCCCAGTGGGCGTAGGTGAAGCCTACTATGGATAGGGTTATGGCCAAGATCATGATTAGTGCGGAAATCTTGTTTGTCTTCATGTTTGTGCCTCCTCATATGCTATTCCAACTTGTAAGTAGTACGTGTGGCATTGTTTGGCGTTCTGGGTTATGCTAACGTTTATTTCAGCTTCTAGCGTCTCACCAGACGAGAGTTCGTTGCATACGAGGTCCTCGGGTATTATGCCTATGTTGA
The DNA here is from genome assembly GCA_030626685.1 of Candidatus Bathyarchaeota archaeon. Lineage (GTDB taxonomy): Archaea > Thermoproteota > Bathyarchaeia > Bathyarchaeales > Bathycorpusculaceae > DAOUTL01. The sequence continues at coordinate 4,809 of DAOUTL010000091.1, forward strand.
GTATTGGTTTGCCATCTGCGTCTACAAGAGCGCTTAGCGTGTTGTCCCATGTGAGGGCGTTTGTGGGGTCGGATATAACCATTTTATTGATGTGAGGTGTTAGCGTTCCAATGTTCTTGAGTGTGAAGTTGCAGTAGACTTCGTAGCCTGGATAGCCATTGTTGATGATTATTATGGTCGTGTTGTACGCATCCATCCCTGTTTCGCTGTCGATTTTGCGGTCAGCGTAATGGCAATCGCATTCCCCTACGTTTTTCGTGTTCTCGTTGTCTGAGCACGTTAAGGGTTGTACGAATCCCATGTTTAGGGAGTTGCTCCATTGGCCGAACTGCATTGTGGCGCTGATTGTTATGGTGTCGTTCCATTGGGCGTAGGTGAAACCGAGTATGCTTAACGCTATTACGATGCAGATGAGGATTGCTAAGGATTTTTCTTTCATTTTTTCACCAGCCTCTTTTTCTTTGCCAATGTCTGTGCAATCGGTTTTTGTATGTGTGAACTGTGTAAATTGATGCCGTAAATGTGATGGTGGTTAGTATTGCATATGCAAGTGTGGTGTTGGATGAGAGGAATGCCCAGACGCTGAAAATGGCTGTTTTGAAGTATATTGATATCCAGCCCAGTTTTGGTATGGCGAAGATCAGTTTTCCTCTTATTTGAGCCGGGAACACGGGGTCTGTGTCTGAGGCTGTGTTGGCGTCTCCTTTCGTTACGAATAATTTTGCTCCTTCGCTTTGATAAATTTCTACAACTCTGTGCAGGGTCATTTCTTCTTTTTGCCAGTATTGGATTATGTCTCCTACTTGGATTTTGGACGGGCCCGTTGATACTACTATGGCTATGTCTCCTACGTCTAGTGTTGGTCTCATGCTTCCGCTTGCTATTATTGTTGGTGTAAAACC
>DAOUTL010000032.1 GCA_030626685.1 Candidatus Bathyarchaeota archaeon
AACTCTAAGTCTTAATGCAGAAAACGAGGGGGGAAGGGGATGAAAAACGATAGGGAGGTATCATATCAAACTGTTTGTTAGGCAAGCCCAGATTTTGAAAAGGAAACTGAAAAAGCCAATCAGCAGTTAAGAATTATGTTGCTAAACAGACTTGAAATCATGTTTAAAACTGTTGAAAAAACTGCCAAAACACCCAAAACTTTGCTTCCCTCAACAAACAAAACGTATTTGGTTCCTAATAGGCGAGGTATGTTGAAATCATAGGGGGTAGGCGGTAGGCAGTATTGGTTAAAATTTCACGCAATAAAACCTTCTTGCACGTTAGAGCCTCTGGCATTGATGATATGCTGCGCCATACGTTTCTGGATAATAGGCGTATCACAGCGAATCCAAAGCCTATACCGAAGAGAGCTCTGAGGGTGATTCTGAACCTAACGCTGAGCTGAAGGTTATGACGCTTCCAGCGCCAGGGAGAACTAATATGTATGTTCCAACAATCTCTGCAAGTATCTTTGAGCTAACGTATATTCCTTACCTGTTTAACTTCACTCCCAACATCTACCAAATAAAAAGGGGGGAGTTGATGATTTTTGGCTGGTAGCTTTAAACTGCCTTATACCACTGGCAGTATGTGCATCGAGAGGGCATCCACGTTGAAACAGCACAGAATTTGCGGGCCCTTAATGGGGCGATGAGATCTTTTGGGTGCAACGCGGTCACGTGTGTGTTTAGGGTTGCGGTTACTGGCTCGCTTGTAAGTAAGCATGGGAAGTCCGCAAGCCTCATTAGAGATGAGAATCTAACAGTTATGGCACAAGCCGGGTATGTATACCTCTGCGGGTTCGCCAAGACCTCATGTTTGTCGATGGGTGTAAAGTCAAGTTCTATGCCAGTAACCTTTGCTTTCCGACCTAAGTGTATTGGATCTATGATTTTTGCACCTCTGTTAAGCATGTCCATGAAGTCTACATTATGTAACTCTGCCGCTGCACCTCTAGCAGGGTTCTTATTAATGAAGCTATAGTAGCGCTTGGAGAGTAGATCTATTACCATTGGGACAGAGAAGCCATCCTTTTCTAAAATGTATGCTGTAGCCGCTGCTGTTGATCCAGTAGCTGCACGTAAAACAGCGTACTCATTTTTGAAGCCAGTTTCAAGCCCAGCCTTTAAGGTACCATCGAGAACTTGTGTTACAGCTTCTATAATTGCCATGGTGACATCGTCCTTGCACATGTTAAACATGGATTGTGCTATGTGATGGCCCACATCACCAACACAATACGCCGGAACTACAACAATGTTACCATAGTGAACCTCAGCATCTATAGCCTTCTTGACAACATCCTTTATCCTTTCTTTGTATTGAGCCATATATTTCCTAGTATCAAAGGATGTATGACCTGCCTTATCCATGAGCTCAGCTTGAGCTTCTGTTGGGGTTGCATAAATTTTCTTAAGCCATTCTATTTCGTCGGCAACAGCTTCTCCAGCCGTCTTATCAGCTTCAATCGACTCAACAAAAGCTGCACCAATTCCGTATGACGTATTCATACCCCAAGACTTGGCAGCGAGAATTGTCTTCTTATGGTCAGTGTCTATATCTGTTTTTGCCAAAATCTGATTAACTACGTTGCTTGTTGAACCCGGAACAAATGCGAAATCTACAACGCATGTTGGTCCGTAGAAACCTCCATACCTTCGTATACACTCTCTGGAAATTAGACTCTCTGACTTTCCGATTTGTTCAATAAATTTATCCATTGCCGCCTTGAATTTTGGGTCTTCATCGTAAAGGATTTCAAGAATTGGGGGTGTCTGATAGTGTTCCACGAATGGGTCATCCTCAGGTCTGACGGTCTTAGTTAAGCCCTTCAGTATCTCATAATGAGCAGCAACTGACTCTTTATGCAGTGCAATTACGGTAGGCTCTTCCTCACCAACAGCCTCCATTTTCCCCACAGCTTCTACATACGGCAATGCATCCTCAATAACAAAAGGCCCGCCGCGCTTTGCCTTAATTGTTCTTACATCAGCCCACTGCACTCCGAGAGCATCTTCGATCATCTTTTCGAAGACTTCTTTTTCGGGCATTCTCCTTTCTCCTATTTCTTTTCAAAATTTCGCGTTTATATATATGTACTCTTTTTGTTTATAAAATTTGTGGCGCGCGGCTATATAAATTGTAGGGAAAGATTTAAAATCTCATAAGGATAAACTTAATTTTGCAAATAAGTAGAGGAGTGTATGTGCATGTCAGAAACCCTCAAATGGCAGGCGTATTTGGCCGAGCTAATCGGAACCTTTGTGTTGGTGTTCGTAGGTCCAATGTCCGTAACGGTATTCGCCGGTATTCTAGAAGCGCCGATGGCTCTGTTCTCAATAGGAATGTCCTTCGGCGTAGCGGTGATGGCGATGATATACGCGCATGGGCACATCTCTGGGACTCACATAAACCCAGCCGTCACCATCGCCCTAGCCGCGGTTAAAAGGTTTCCAGTTAAAGACGTGGTTCCGTACATTATCTTTCAGTTAATTGGAGCCGGCATAGCGGGGTTATTGCACAGAGCAATATTGCCGCAGGGAGAAGTGGTTAACTGGGGCGCAACACTGCCTGGTGCAGCGATAAACTATTCAGCCGGCGTAGCCGTCTTAGTTGAGGCTATCTTGACGTTCTTCCTAGTCTTTACGATCATGGGCGCTGCCGTCGATAAACGAGCATCAGCAGGCTGGGCTGGTGTCTCCATAGGCCTCGTAGTGGCAATGGACATATGGATCGGAGGTCCCCTGACCGGAGCGTCGATGAACCCCGCGAGGTCCTTCGGTCCAGCTCTGGCATCGGGCGCCTGGACCGCCCACTGGGCGTACTGGGTCGGGCCAATATTAGGTGGTCTTATAGCGGCGTTCATCTATGAATACTGCTTCAAACCGGCGAAATAACAACCCTATTTCCCTCTTTTTTTTCTCTTGCCAAATCTTTTATACGTCGTATACTCTCATCAAGTATGAATTCGCCTTCCTCAATGTCTTCACGTCTCTGTCTGAGCGGTGTATGCGCCAATACACACTAAGAACTGGGCTTACGAGTCCTGCGGTGGAAAGGTCAAGGTGTATGCATGACACGAAGTGTTATTCAACGTCTAATCATGGGATCTTCAATAGACTCTTTGCGACTTGATACGCAATTTTATAGTCGAAGACTCCTTTCTTCGCCTCCATCGCTTTCTTGAACAGCTCAGCCTCTATTTCGTTCTTGAATGTTCCGATAGTCAGCGCCCCAATCCCCCAAACTTCGGGTAACACTTCGACACTATCGTCGGTCGGCTTTAGGCCCTCAACTCCAAGAGGGGGGATTGCGTTAATATCTGCAATGACATTACATCGCCCTCCGTACTCCTCCAGTACTCTTTTCGACAGAAGTTGAACTCCAGCAGCGCCTGTGGACAATATCACGTGAGCATCCTTAATGGTCTCACCTATCATTTCTGGTGTAGCGGCTTTAACACCCTTCACCCTCTCAATACCTAACTCCTCATTAATTCTAGTAGCAATGCTCGTAGCCCTTTCTTGAGAGCGTGACGTGATAATCACCTCAGCTCCCTCCATCCCGCACAAGTGGGAGACTATCCGCCCCACAGGACCTGTGCCCGCGAGGACGGCGACCTTCTTTCCGTCAAAGCCGCCGAAACCTTTTTCAAGTAAGAGACTCAACGCTTTTGCAACCGTGGCTGACCCAGTTGTATGAGCGCCACGCGGATCCATTATCACAGCCATTTCGAATGGTGGAAACATCACTTTCTTCGCCGTTTCTAAGATGGCCTCGGCCTTCTCGACATCGTACCCGCTTATGAAAATTTTTGTCCGCTTGACCCCCTTTGGTCCACGCGGGAACATCGCATCCTGTACCAGCTTTTTCGCATCTTCAGCTTCCACATTGCTGTAATAGACGATCTGGGCGTCGGGATAGAGGTCGACCGCCATTAGGATGTCGAAAGGGCTCGCGTGCTTATCCGTATCCAAGAAGATGATAACGGGCTTATATGAAGGCACAGACACCCCATCACCACTATTTAAGTATATGTCAATTCTTTTAAGGTTTATAGGTAAGAGCATGACAATACATTACGATTAGTTGCTCATCAAATCAGGCAACTCGCAAAGTCGCTGGTAAAAGTCTATTCTCAAACTCCATGCTATTGAAGACCTGTAAGACTACATCTAACACCGAATTATATTGTTGCAATATTTTTTCGCATCTTACCATTTAACCTTTCTGCAGTTCTTCACTCACTCCACAACTGTGGTGTATCACGCGTAGTTTTAAACTTCCCATAGTCTCGGTGGATAAGAGCCTGAATTTGCCGTAGCAGATCCAGACTTCACTTATCACAAAGAGCCACACGATAATTCCAAGACGAGATTGCAGTCGAACGTTCTTTTTAGGCGTTATGCTGCCTGAATAGCAGGCCTTAATATCATTAGCTTAGAAACTTTTCATAGGGCTTTAGGTGAGGGTTACTTCTGGCCGATACGTAAAACCGTCCTCCACACCTTATGTTGGCCATAACATCCCCTTGAAATAGGTAGAACGGCCCTTCAACCCTGACTTTCTTCGGCCCTATAGTAGTTGATTCAACTATGTTATTTATGTAGAAGCTCAGTAGTATCATTGGCACTCGCCCTAAGATCGTTATCCTTCCACCCTTCATTCTCGCTCCGGGCTTCCCCTCGCAGTCGCCCTCTATATCGATTCTACCTCCAGTCATGTCTATGCCTGGCAGTTGACCAACATTTCCCTCGACCAGAATGGTGCCCTTACTCATCCCTCCACCTATCTCCGAGCCAGCATTCCCATGAATAACTATAGTCCCGCCCTTCATTCCCATTCCAGGCTTCTCGCCCCAATAATATGCCCCCGCATGATCCCCTGCATTCCCGAATACTTCTACATTGCCCCCCTCCATCTTCGCGCCTAGCCGCGACCCGGCATTACCTTGAACTTCGATGATTCCAGAGTGCATCCTAGCCGCCGCATAGTGCCCAACATCGCCTTCCACGCTGATCTTGCCACCGTTCATACGATAACCTATCCACCTGAGTTTAGGGGATCCTCCCTCAATGGTTATCTGTGTTTCGGATGGGGTCTTTCCAACTTCACCTTCAATTATGAAGAGATCCTTAAGGATTCTGGCTCTGTTTCCCTCATAGACCTGTAGGTTTCCTATATCATCGATCCCCTTCCCAGCAAAGACGTCCGGGGACACGCACCTTACATCTATTGGTACCTTAAAATCGTACTTTAGCCTTAACCTTATCTCTTTTAATTTCATCGACATTCCAATCACTTGAGTAGAGTTTCGACTGGTATAACTTCGGGTTTCCTTATCTCGTGCTCCCCAATAATATAGTTCTCGAGGCTTACGCTGTACCACTCCCTAAACTTTGGCTTTATTTCTTCGACAACAGATTCTAGTAGGTCATGTGGGACGCATGGCTTAAGGCAGTACGTCTTACCATACACATGCTTTACGATCTCACCATTCTTAACCACTATTTTGCCGCCTTTTATTGTGTAAGCCGCACGTCTGAACGCATTCGTGACTTCCGCGTGATCCTTGGATGGATCTATCGACTTAGGATCGATGTCATAGATGACTACGTCGGCGTCTGCTCCGATTCCTAGATGACCCTTATGCTTAAGTCCAAGGAGTTTTGCCGGAGCAGCTCTAGTAGCTATCGCTACTTCGTAGAGGCTGTATTCCCGGTCTAGTGTTGGTAGTATGGCCCTGCTTGCGGCTCTTCTATTTACTCTCTTAAGGACTTTCTCCCTAGCCCTCCTACTCATTAGCCATGCTATCAACCATGGGTATCTCGTGAATCTTCCTGCGTTAGGGTGGTCTGTTGTTGGAATCACCCTCCAAGCATCCTGAACGAGGAGGGCTACCTCAAGCCCTATGCACCATTGCATAGCGTTTGCATAGCTTCTTTTCCTATACCGTAATGGGACTATGCCAGCAGCGGTTTCGGCTTCCACGTCGCTACCTGACCACTTCCCCGGGGCTAGGTGGTGTAGTACGAACTCTAATGGGGCATCAGCCGTCATGGTTGTAGCATCCCCAAATACGATTTGTCCCAAATCTAGGCTTACGTGCCTGTGCGTATTCATATATCTAGCTATCTCCTCAGCGCCCGTGCCGAGCGTATCCCAACTCCACCCGGTGTAGCCTGTGAACTGCACATGGGTTATGTGTATTACCGGGCGATCCTCAGATGCTAGGTCGGACACCGCATCCATGGTCTTAAGAGTGGTCTCGTAGTTTCCTGGAAAGCCTAGCCTGTTGCAATGAACGTGGATTGTGTGTGGTAGTTTAAGCATCTCGTTGATCCTACATAGACCCCTAATTATCTCGCGAGGCGTTAAATCGTATCCCGGTATGGCATCGTCAATGTCCAATCCGACGCCCTTCCCGTATCCCCACGCCTCAGCAGCCCCAGGGGCCACGAGCTTGATCGCGTAACCCTTCACCGCGTAGAGGAGGTATGCGAGTAGCGCAGCGCCCTTCTCATACTCCTTATCTTGGATATAGTCAAGGAGAAGCCAATTCGAGTCGAACAGTGGGAAACAGAGTTTATCTATGATCGGTATGTCATCTAATTCCTCATGTGTATGTCTTGTTTCAAGGGGCGGCGTTGCAGGCTCAACTACCGTCGTCCATCCCATACGGGCATACTTGTAGCCTATGAGGTTGGTGCTCGGAGTAGTTCTGCCAGTTCCCGATCTTCTAACTCCGGGTATGGCCCTCATGAACACCTTGTAATGATCTTCGGGTCTCATCAGCCTGCCGGCAGTCACCTTTGGTCCAGCTATGTGTGAGTGGATGTCGACGCCGCCGGGCATCACTGTTTTATTCTTTGCATCGATCACCTTCGCCCTTCTCGTGTCTATTAAATCTGTAGACACTATTTTGCCGTCCTTTATTGCTATATCCACCCTTTCACCGTTAATCCGATTGATCGGGTCGTAGACGTATCCATTCTTTATCAGAATCTCCACGTTTTCACCTCCGTATTTTCTCCCTCACTCTCTCTATTAGCATCGTGAGCAGTTCCTCGTCGCTTAGGACTTCTTGCGGAGGATCTACAACCTTCTTCAGCCTTAGCGGCACTTTGTCCATCCTGTAAACAGTGCCCTCGCATTCTATTCCAATGTAAACCGAGGGAATGAACACATCCGCTATCGTCGCCGTTGGAGTCCATCTCGGATCAATAACTATCGTCGGTATGCTTGATAAACGTTCAACGAGGTCCCTTGGGAAGTGTGAAACAGGGTCTGATGCTACTATCAATGCAGCATCTGCTTCACCTCTTGCTAGAATGTCAGTAACCGTCGTAATTCCAGGATCGTATATAGGATAGCCCCTGCTAAAGTCGATCGCGTACGGGAAGCCTGTAAGCCATGTCATGACAGCGTTAGTCCCGGCGACGTTGAAATGCCCCCTCATAGGCATGATCACGAATTTAGTCCATTCATTAAGGTCTTGAACTAATTTTATAGCCTCTTCTACATTCCTGTTCTTCCCGACACTCATAGTGATACCTACACCAAAGAAAATAACTCCGAATTTCGCTGACATGAGCATATCAGCCATTTCTATGATCGTCTCCCTATCCACTCCGGCGACGGAGGGTGCCTCAATTTCATAATCTTTCAATGCCATGCGCAGCGACGTTAACAATTCGTAATCCATGCCGGAATCCACTCTGACAAACATATCAGCCATTTTTGATGTGGAAGTAGGTCTTACGTCAACGGCTATAACCTTCCTGCCCTTCCTGCCTTCCGGAACAAAGCGTCCTTTCGCCAACGCTGAATATCTAATCATGTGCCTCAAATGAGCGTTGGCTGGATTACAGCCCCAGTAAACTATTAGATCAGCCCTATTCTTTATCTGTCCGAGAGTCGCTGTGACTATACCTGTCTGATGCGTTCCAAGAAAAGTTGGTCCATGGCACATGACAGCCGTATTATCCACGACGCAGCCCACCAATTCGGCTAGTTCGACTCCAAGCCTCATAGCTCCGTTAGATGTTGAACTCCAACCGTAAAGGATAGGGTACTTGGCGTTAACCAATATGTCTGCTGCCATGTTGATGGCTTCATCAATACTCGTTTCGACGAGCTTTCCCTGCTTTCTAACAATGGGCTTAGTTTGTCTCTCTAACTGGTAGTTGAGGAACTTTGTCATACCGATGGGACAAGCACGCTTCGCCCTCACTATCTTTGAATCCTTAACTGTGATTTCTATGTCGTCGCAAACGCAACCGCAGAATGAGCATCCAACGTTTGATAAAGTGTACTCGCTAGATGATGGGGCAGCGGAAGAGCTTATCCTTACCTTTACAGATTTTCTTGAAACTTCCCTAATTAGGTCAACGATTGAAGGTACTGGCTCCGATGTGGACTCCAAGGTCGCCTGAATACCTTTTAAGGTAGGCATACCTGACCCATGCGTGTTCGAATCCGTTACTGCGTTTGCCCAAGGACCCATTGGAATGAAGATAACGCCGGCATGGGAGGCTTTTGAAGCCACCGCTCTTACGACGACCTCGCCGTAGGCGGTTTTCACCTTTATATTCGAACCACTCTTAACGCTGAGTTTTCTTAAATCACCCGAATCGATTTCGCATATGGCTGTGCTCTCCTTATAGTCCCTAGCGAACTTCCCTGTTTCTAAGGCTTTCCCCTGATCTAGAGTTCTTCCCGTTATTAATTTAAGTATGATTCCGCTCATTTCAATACCAACTCCAACATAGATAATAATTATATTCTCTAGTCTGTTAAATTAATTTGGTGTAAATAAATGAGCTTTAAAATCAGTGGAGTTGAAGTGGAGGATACGTTTGCTGAAGCCTTCCCAATGGTTGGCACCAGAATTTTGATCACCGCTGCCAACGAAAGTTGGGCAAGGACCGCGGCTCAAGTAGCGACAGGTTTTGCTTCTTCAATCATAATGTCGCCAGCCGAAGCTGGTATGGAGAGAATTGTTAGTAAAGAGAAAACACCTGACGGCAGGATAGGTGTTCTCATACAAATTTATCATAGAACTATTCCCGAACTCAAATTCCAAGTATTGGCGAGAGTTGGTCAATGCGTCTTGACCTGTCCTACGACTTCAGTATTCGACGGACTTCCGAAAGCGAAGAGGAAGATGCATCTTGGAAGAGCTCTTGGAAAATTTGGCGACGGTTTTGAAATAAGAGAAATGATCTATGGGAAGATCATGTACCGCATTCCGGTTATGCAAGGATGGTTCTTAATTGAAAACAGCATCGGCGTTGTCAGGGGAGTTGCGGGGGGTAATTTAATCATAATGGGAGATAGCGAGGAATCCACGCTTAAGGGAGCTATGAGGGCAACCGAGGTCATTAGAAAATACTGTAAGGACGTTATCATGCCCTTTCCTGGGGGTATCGTTCGAAGCGGCTCAAAAGTCGGATCAATCAAGTACCCCAAGTTGCCAGCAACGACTAATCATCTCCTCTGCCCAGCTATACGCGACAAGGTGCCCGAAACGCAAGTCCCGCATGGGGTCAAAAGCATACTTGAGATAATCATAAATGGCATTAGTTTTAACGCAGTCAAGACGGCTCAAGGCGTTGGAATTCTAGCTGCAGCAGAAGTCGAAGGAGTTAAGAAGATCACCAGCGTCAATTTCGGCGGTAAACTTGGGCCCTTCCATGTATACACAAAGGATGCAGTAGAGAGCGCCAAGCAAACGCAAAGCCTTGATGCACGGTAAAGAGTAAATGACCGCCCATATTTAAAACATTGATTCAGACCTCCCATTCACTTAAATCGGTTCAATAAGGGTTAAAGGAGGAAGCGAGAAAACAAAAGTGACCAATTATTAGTGAACATTACGAACATCTAAAAAAGTTGGCTAAGCCCTTACCATACCTAAGTTTACGAAATGGACTGAAATTTGTCGTCTGCTGGGAGACTATAGTGACATGGAATTTTTGAGTACGCCCACGTTTATGCTGCCAGAAGTGAACGTTTTTCCAGTTTTTTTGTTTGTTACAGATATCATTGCTGGCGCAAAAATGTTGGTATCCACCTTTGTGAAGTCGAAGTTAACTTCTTTGTATATATCATAACATGTTCTTCCATAGGCTTTTGATTTACATGATGGCACTTTTCCGACGAGCTCCTTCAACTTTTCATCATTTTCAAAATTTACGATAAAGTGTGCGTATCCTCCATATGTTAAAGCGTCTTCGCATCGCCCCATCGCTTTTCCCCACTCTGAATGAAAGGGCATTACAGGAGCATAGCCAGTCCCGTGTAAAGCTTTTAAGGGATCAAATCCCAAATAATCTAGCCGGAACAGCGCTGTTTCGATAATCCTGCCAGAGATTTGAACGTAACCAGCTATCGAGGCTATGGAGGTCAGTATCAAGTAAAGATTTCTTGGATTCACGTTGCAAGCCTTGCTTATCTCTAAAGCCACATCATCCGTTGGCTTTCTCGAGGTTTCAATCAATAATATAGCTGAATCGAACTCATCACGATAGCCTATCTTCTCGAATATACGTTTTGGTTTCAGGGAAAGAGCTCTTCCGGGACCTGACGCGTCAGCTACATACTCTCCGACCTTTATCTTCCAGCCAGCAAGTTGGCAGCCAAACAAGGATATAGACGGATGATCCGTAGTCACAACAACGGTTGGTAGTGTAAAGTCGCCATAACTCATAAAAGTCAAAGATGCTGCACCCAATCCTCCCATGGCTATCTCAGTTATCTTCAGACCCAGCTGATAACTTCCTTCAACTTCTAAACCGGTGTCAATAATGGTGGTTCCTGAGGGATAAGTTTCCACCCTAGCTCCAAGGGCCTCAGGGTCCTTTAATACATCTTCTAGAATTTTAAGGGCCTCTTTGTTTACACTTAGCACACCTTGAAATTTGAGATACAAACTTATTATTGTTACTGTTAATCAAACTAAAATGCGAATATGTTTACTGACTGGAGTTTCAACTCCGCCGTCTCTCAGGCTACAGCAAGAACTAACGACGCTATCCCCTATGGAGGAACAGCCTACCATGTCGTTGAATGTGACGATGAAGAAGAACTCAAGAAAATGGTCAATAAAACTCCATCCAACGGTCTAAAGATTACGGGAAGCATTTCGTAGAAATTTTCAAAGAGGTAAACTACAACTTCTACAAAATCGACCCAAGCCTCTTCGCACCAGCCATATTGATTTTTCACAATGTGAAAACTGGCCGAGTCTTTGAAGCTGAAGAAATCAACGTTGAAGCATTGGAGAAATCTTTAGGCCTTTAATTTGATTCGCTTGCTTTAAGCTTTGGGATTATGTATGGTTTTGTGAAAAATCTACCTATAAAGTCGCTGAAGCCGTGGTTTCCTATTAGAGCAGCCATTAGAAAGCTTATTATGGTTATTTCACCGAGGGC
>DAOUTL010000194.1 GCA_030626685.1 Candidatus Bathyarchaeota archaeon
GACACGGGGCGATCTCACCTTAGCCATCCGCCAAACCGAACTGGAGAAGGCGCTCAGGGAGTTCGAGGAGAGGAACCTAGCGTAGCCTTCCCATATTCCTCCCTCACCCAGGCAAACCCCTATCACACTTGAAAAAACCACGGATTTACACTATAGTGGAGTTAAAAATATTGCAGAATGTTAGTGATTCACTAACATTTATCACATTTCTCAACTAATGGTGAACGACATGCCTAGAACTTTGTCCAAGCTGGAAGCTACCTTGGTATCCCGATTGGAACAGCAAGAAAAGAACATTGTAACTCTACAGGATATAATGGACACACTTGACTGCTCCTACGAACATGCGAGGTTCCTAGCCCATAAACTTGAAAAACAACATTGGCTTTCTCGACTCGAACCAGGAAAATATCAGTTTGTTCCCACGAGCTGGGGCCCGGATGTGAACCCACTTCTGGCAGGAAGTGTACTCGTCGAACCCTACTATTATTCTTATGCCACCGCTAATCATTTCTACGGCTTCACCCCTCAAATCCCAGCGGTAGTCTATGTTGTCACCACCAGGATCAAACGCTCTACAGAAATCAGAGGCATAGAGTATAAGTTTGTCACTCTAAAGCCAGGTAAGTTCTTCGGACATACGGTAAAACAAGTCCTCACGTCTGAGGTCATGATGGCTGAGCCAGAGAAAGCAATCGTAGATTCAGTGGACAAGGTGGCCTATGCAGGCGGGATTGCTGAAGTCGCTAGAGTGATCCATTCTGCTAGAAACAAGTTGGTACACGGTGGGGAAGACGGTTTAGAGCTAGCCAGGCTTGTTGATTACGCGCTGAGAATGCAGTCTCAAGCACTAATAGCGCGTCTCGGTTATCTACTTGAGGCATTGGAGATTCCGCTTCCAACTCAACAAGAGGAGAAACTACTATCTGGGATCACCAAGTCTAAGACATATTTAGGCTCCCTCAGAAAGTGGGGCAAAGAAGGGCATTACAATAAAAAGTGGCAAATGGTAATTAACGTACCGAGAGAGAGACTCTTTGCCGAAGTTCGTATTGTCTAGAAATGATCGCTCAGAAATTCGTTAATCAATACGCTATAGGATCTCAAGTCGATTTATTAACAGCAGAGCGGGATGTTGTTCTTACTTATACGCTAAAAATACTGGGCGACGCTTCACTGCCAGGCCACTTGGTTTTCAAAGGTGGTACTTGTATCAGAAAGATCTATCTAGGTCGAACTGGGCGTTTTTCCGAGGATCTTGACTTCACAGCGCTAGACGCAACCCATCCTGATGATCTTATTTTGGCCCTCGCAGTATTATTAGACGGGAAAAGCTTTTACGATATCGCTTTCTCCATACCTGCTCAAGATCTCTACGTTCGAGAAGACGAAAAAGCCTGTGGAGTACTGGTTGAGTATTCACATGAGTGGAATCCGAAAGCACAATTTGAGGTTCAGATCAGCTTTCGAGAAGAACCAATACTACCCACACAAAGGCTGCCTCTGATTACAGAAGGCTATTTCAAACGCTTGGAAATTGACCCCCCACTCGTTCGCGCATTACACTTTGAAGAAGTTATCGCCGAGAAAATACGCGCCTTCTACCAACGTGGTACTACAAGAGATCTGTACGATCTCTTTCTACTTGGTCAGCGCCCCTTCGATAGGGATCGTGTCCGAGCCCTTTCTGTGATTAAATGCTGGTTAGTGAATGATTCGTTCGACCCCAACCAACTATTCGACAGAGTACAAACTGAGACCTTCGACTGGATTGACTTGGCAAGGTTGGTCCCTAAGCGTCGGCTTCCAGACAAAGAAACCATAATCAGTACATGTCAAAGAAACTATCATTTCTTAAATGCTCTGTCTCAGAACGAATTGCTCCTCTCTCAGGACCAACATCGTAGTCGTAACGACCTCTTTGAAGTTATAGTTGGAAACGTTAGGCAAATATGACGGTGATAGTAATGATGACAGCCATAACGAGGTAATAATCTATGCCCCTCATCATCGATGGACACAACTTGATAGGTCAGATGCTAGACATCTCCCTCTCTGACCCCCACGATGAGGAGAAACTGGTCAAACGCCTGGAGGAATACCATCGAGAGAGGGGGACACCCATCATCGTGGTCTTCGATCCCGGGCAAGCGCCC
>DAOUTL010000012.1 GCA_030626685.1 Candidatus Bathyarchaeota archaeon
ACCATCCCCACATAAGGCTGTTTTAAACCGCTCAAAATCCGCTCAGCTTCAGCTTGCAAAACATTCAAAGGCGGAGCATCACCTAACACACTTACGTTTTGATCTCCAACCCTGAAGCTTAAACCAACAGCAGACCCGCCCGTGAGATAACAGATTGCATAGATAGCGGCTAAAACCGTGATAAACTCTTTCTCAGCATCAGTGCAATCATCATAGTCAATTTCTCTGTTAAGCTCCAACTCAAGCGTGACCTCAGCACGCTTAATCATCTTCAAAACTTTATCATCTGGGACATCAGCTGAACTAATGTTAATTACATCGTGAACATCATCAGCAGACACGCTTGCCAAACTGCTCTGGCCCCGAGTAAAAAAAGGAAAAGAAGCCAGATTTAAACAATTTTCACGTTAAAAAGGGTGAATTTAAGACTGTTTAGTAGAAAATTAGATTTGGAAACGTTTTTTATAAGAATAATATTATTCTGCTGTCATTTTTCAGGAATTTCCATTCCGCCCTTACGGTTTATTCTGAAAGTTTTTGGAGAAAACGTTCTAATGTTTCTTACAAAAATTTGTGGTATTCTGTTACGGAACTTACTTTCAAAAGTTAAATGCTGAGACAAAACATACATTAGAGTTTGCTAAAAGGAGAAAGGGAGAATTGAATTTTTCAGAGCATATCTCATGAAGTCTTCGCTGATGTTTCTTTTGAGGGGTCCCACGGCCTCGTGAAAGGCAACAGAATACACCCCACAATTGTGTACGGGATCAAACTGTATATCGCCATAGGAAGTCCAAGCATCGGCGCAAAGTAACCTATTGTCAGGGCGCCAATGGTGCCTGCTCCGAAGTTAGCTGTGGAAGCATATGTGGCGAACATGAATCCTCCGAGAACCGGCGGTGAAAGCTCCATAATTATGCGTAACAACGGTGTTGTCAACCCTCCACTAACGAGGCCGTAGATAGCTGAAACAGCTAGTATCCATGCCCACGATGCTCCAGGAGTTAAAGTCATCCAAAAGGCTAACCCGCACCAGAACAGTATGCTCATCACATAGCTTGTCTTCTTGGCTCCGACTTTGTCGCTGGCTCTTCCAACAATCATGCAACCAACAAAATTCCCGATCTGCATCACAGCCATGGCTATCCCTAAATCAGCTATGCTGATTCCGACATTCCTAAGTAAGAACGGCCCGAAAAACCACATCATACCAGCGGATGCGAAGTATATCATGGTATAGACGAATCCAGCCCAAGTCGACGACTTAGAGAACACTTCTTTGAAATCCTTGACGTTTGGAAGCGTTTCTTGCCTTACCGGAGGCTCCTTTATCAATAGACCTGAGACAGCCATCAGAATCGCTATTGCACCTATTATGTAAATAGCTGTAGTCCAGCCGTATTGTAGCGCAACCATAGTGATCACCATGCTGCCGATAGCCGCTCCTACGCCTCTGCAGCCCCAAGCAGCACCCTGCACTAGACCCATCTTTTCTGGGGGTGTTACGTCAACTGTTAGTGCGTCGAGGGTTCCGTCCACAAGTACCCAAGCCCATGTGGCGAGTATTATCGCAGCAATCCAAGGTAGGCCGAACTCCGTTATTGATGCTAGCAGCATGAAGCAGGGTATGTAGGCGAGTCCTCCCACTATGATGTATGGGCGCCTCCTTCCAAGCCTCATCCAGGGCACTCTGTCGCTCAGAAGGCCGGTGAACGATTTCAGGTACCCTGGGATCAGAAGAACTGCGCTAAGCCACGCAATTGTTCCATAGGGAAGACCCCACACGTTTGTCATGAAGACCGATTGATACACGCTTAGAGCCGTGAGATAGAGGCCTTGAAAAACGTAGAATAGCCCCACGAAGACAGGGATAGATGGCCGCCAATAATTCCACCTAATATCCTTAACTACATCTTCCGTCATTGTTTGTTCCTTCTCCACGAAAAAGGGAGTTTCAGATCCCTCGGTTCGCTTCGATTACTCCTTCCTTTATGACCATCTTAATCCTGTCCAGGTTCTGAAGGATTTTAACGTCCTTCAGTGGATCTCCGTCAACAATGATTATGTCTGCGAACTTGCCTTCCTCAATGGTCCCTGTCTTGTCCTCTAACCCACAAGCCTTAGCTCCATTCCTCGTCGCGGCAACTATGGCATCCATCGGCGTGAACCCGCAGTGTTCCACTAAAAGTTGCAGCTCCATGGAGTTCGTGCCCATTTTTAGCAGAGGCGTCCCTCCGAAGTCTGTGGCAGCCGCTATAGTTAATCCAACCTCATGTAGTTTTCTTATGTTATTCACCACCATTTCCCACGCCTCTTTCGATTTCACAACTCCCCATATTGGCATACCAGCTTCCTTGCCCTTCGTGTTTATCTGATGCATTATTGAAAGCGTTGGGACAAAGACGACGTCGGTTTTCTTCGCCATCTCTATGACCTCATCGTCTGGATAGAACGCGTGATCGATAGTCTTGATTCCACCCTTTATTGAGTTCTTCATCCCTTGAGTTCCTTGGCAGTGCGCAGTGACAAATGTTCCCACGTGCTGGGCCTCCTGCACGATGGCTTTTATCTCATCGATGGTGAACTGGGTGAACTCGGGTCTATCGCTCATCGACATGACGCCGCCGGTTGTACAAACCTTGATGAAGTCTGCACCCTCTCTGAGAGCGTAGCGTGCAGTCTTGATGCATTCATCCACACCGTCGCAGATCAGACTGAAACCTCGCTTCGTGACTCGTGCGTCAACCCACTCTATTGGGAAGTAATGTGCGTCTCCATGTCCAAATGTCTGGGATAGAACATAACCAGCCGCTAATATCCGTGGTAATCCTGTCAAAGTGCCTTCCATCACAGCCTTTTTTAAATATAATGCGTTTGGTCCGCCGCAGTCCTTGATTGTTGTAAAGCCTGCTGCAAGGAGGTCTTTGGCATCAAAAACTGATTTGATGATCGCTACTTCCGGGCGTCGGACTACCATCTCCTCGACAAACTTATCCGTCTTGGCGCCCATTAAGTGGCAGTGAGAATCTATTAGACCCGGCATCACTGTCTTCCCCACTGCATCTATAACCTTTGATCCCTTTGGAATAGCAACATCTGTTCCCACGGCCTTGATCTTTGACCCTTCGATCAGCACAGTTGCGTTCTTCAGCGGTTCTGCGCCTGTTCCATCAATAAGCCTCCCGCACTTGACGGCTTTGATCTCAATCCTTTTTTTAACCATTCATGTCACTCTCTTATTTCACTCGAAATTTAATGGCGAAATAAGAAAATGAGGCAAAACATAAGGTTTTTGAGCAAAAAAACTTGTGGACAACTTTATTTGCACAAAACATTAACAAAAAATATTTATATCCCTAAGCATAATTAGGCTGCCTAAACGGAATATTGGGGAGGTAAAGTGCGGAGGAATTCAGTTCTCCAGAGGGATCGTAAAATCCCACGAAACTGGTGATCAGCCTAAATTAGATGATGAGGATTGTGGAGAACAAACCTCCGTAATAAGCCCTTCGGAATCAACGCCCACGAGGGAAACCCACCTCTTAAAGGCCTTGGAAATATTAACAAGCTCTAACATATCTTTCAAACAAATCAGATACCTTTTGATGGTTAAAAAATATGAGGGTTTACTGTACCACAAGTTGGTGCAAAGATTGAACCAAGAATACATGTTGCCCCCATCCACTGTAAGATGGAACTTAAACAAACTTAGAGATGCAAAACTGATACTTGCTGGAAACCAGGAGAAAAAAGGCATTCCAGTAAGGCTAACAAAAGAAGCAAAACTCATAATTACGGTGTACAAGAAAAAGGCGGAGAAACATCGGTTAGCTACCAATCACAAATGATGTGGACCTTCTGCTTGAATCTTTTCTTCAAGGATGACGCCGTTGGTGCCTGCTCGATACGTAAAAATCCTAGAGTTTTAAATGCATTGCTCGGAGAAAACGAGAAATTAAAAGCAAATAATAGCTCATCTTTTTAGGAAAAACATTCGAGTGGCGAAATTGAAAATCTATTTTCCTTGAGATATTTTATTATACTAAAAACATCTCACTAAAATCGGACTTTCTCTTTCTTAGAAGTTTTCCTTCTAGGCTTTCCCGCCCATTCATATTTACAAACTTTACATTTTTTCAGATTTCCAGTTATCGTAATCTTCTTACTCCCACATTGAGGACATCGTTCTTTTCTACCCATCTGTTTTACATCTCTTCATCCAGAGTTTTTAATGATTAGCATCGTTATCGCTTGATAGTTTGAGATTTTTAGGCTTCCTTCAACCATTGCATGTGAAGCGCGTGCTCATTAATTTTTTGGCTAACCCTCTTTGAAGAACAGAGAACACAGATACTCTTTTTCACGTATACCACACCAAGACGTAGCAAATGCGGGTTGAATTCTTCCACGACGCTCACTTCGGTTGGTTCAATTACTCTGGCTACTTTAGGTTATAAAAAGTGGCAACGTCTCCCGCAAAGTCCCTTTTTTCCGTTTCAACCCGTTTAAGGCTTAAATCTTGACGACTGAATTTTTAGGAATCAGCATTTTGCATTTAATAACGATATTAAGCTCAGTTATTGTAACAGTTTTCAAATCCATCTCTCTATAGAGAACATTTTTATAAAGAGGCAATGTTTGCTTTTATGGATTACCGGGAGTTTTCGGATTGAAGGACGTGTATCTCTGCAGTGCCTTAAGTCTCGGTAACTCCTGTCAACAGGGAGGGACTCATGTAAGGGGGCGTTGGAGCCTGTGAAAAGGACAACGATGCTGCTGTTCATCCTCATTTTTTTTACTCATGACGGCAGCTTTCCAGAACTCTTTGGCAGTGGAGGGTGAGACGCAGGATGTGGGCTATACCATCAAGATGAGGGTCACCTACTCCAACCCTGTTAACGGAACCAAGATATGGAATTTCACGGAAGAGGAAAGAACGATTGGCTTATTCATGAACAACACGTGGCAAAGAGTCCGTTTGACGAGTTATTCGTATCCATTGGAAGCGTTGAAAGTTGATGAGAATGGAAATTCGATCGCAGTTTTGTCTTTTCCAAAGTCAGAACTCAACCCTGGAGAAAATGTGAGTTTTACCGTCACGTATTACGCCCTTTCAAAACCCCGCTCAATCCCAAACGTAATTGAAAATGAGTCAGAAACTCTTGAGAGAATTCCAGAGGATTTAAGCCAAAAATATTGTAAGGAAGCGGGACCTTGGCTTGTGGAGAACCCGGAGCTTCGAGAATTAGCCTACAGCATAGCGAAAAATGAGACACGGGTTCTCACCATCGTGAAGAAAATCGTTGCATGGATTAATCAGAATATCACCTACACGGTGCATGAGGTTCCGATGTACCCAAATGAGACGTATGCTGAGCGCAGAGGAGATTGTGACGATAAAGCCGTTCTATTTGTCACATTGTGCCGCATTTATAAGATTCCGGCATATATGCAGATTGGTTGCATATACATGCCCACAATGAGGCGAAGCGAAACCTATTGGGAGGGTCATGTGACAAGCATCCTAAAACAAATCGGTTGGCATGGTTGGGCGATTGTGTATGTTCCGCCTTGGGGATGGCTTCCAGTTGACCTCACGTACGTGATAGATGGTCTTGATGACCCACTCAACGCAATAAAAAGGGGAGCAGTGACTATTCAAGAGACGATTCAGTACTTAAACATCACTCAGACAGATTATGTAGCCTCTTCTCGGGAGGACAGGAGTTTCCTTGTGAACAACAATTTCTATGTTTACATCGAGGACGAAATGATTCTGGATCATCCTCCAGAGCCTCCTTCAAATGAAAACCGGGACAAGCCTCTTTCGACTTTCGACTTGATAGTTGCAGCAACTGTTGGGCTCACGCTTACAGGGGCTTCCGTGATCGTTTTCGTCATTCACGCTCGGAAGGTAAAAAAGAGCAACAGAGGCAGTGGTATCAGCGTGCGTCATGTCTCCACAGTTTATTTCAAAGTCTATGGTCTTGTTACTTTCAAAAAATGAGACCTCGAAATCAACAAAACTTTTAGATACTGTTTTGAAAGTATCGAGAGGTTATTATTGATCTGTGTAAAATTTTACCAAAATAAAGAAACCCGAGTTGAGTCTAAGCCTAAACAGGCCAACGCGGTTTGGTCAACCACCCTTCCTTCCTTTGAAGCACCTCGTTTGATGCTATCGCCCTGAGCACCTCGCCGGTTGGTTGGATAGCCAACCGCTCTTTGTCAGTCTATCCAAGCGTGCTCCCCAACTCGGGGGCTCTTATAATAGAAGTAAAGTCTATATATAGTTTTTACAAAACTTTCTCAGAAAAATGAGAGTTCGAAATCAACAGAAGTCGTAAAAAGTTAACACGTAAATGTAAATAGATATCGTAAGTATTGCTACACTGTTTATTTACGTGTAGCTGCTTTCACCAGTCAACAGGTTTAACATTCACATCCTTATGTTGAGCCTGAATTAGTTGTTGAATTGTATAAATAGAATTTAATAGTTTGTGTGGTCATAGACTTTGAAGTAAGTTAGCCAGAGGCGTACAGGCGTGGATGAATTTCAGAGGGACCTAAGCATCGTACTGGAGAGATTGGATGAAAATGCGGAGGAAAGGACGAGAGGGAAGTTGAAAATCTTGAAGGATAGGTTGGTTCGCCTTCATGGGGAGAAAGTTGTAAAGATTAATCATTCGATCATGGAGCTTGTTTGCGCCAAGCACCTGATTTTAAAGGGTTACGAGGTGAACGCGGAACACCTAATTGAGGGTGGACTAATATGTGATCTGCATGGGGTGAAGGGTTATGGAACCCTCATTGTGGAGATAGAAACGGGGTTCGTTCCGCCTGAACATGCATTAGACCCGATAACCTATTGTAAGGCAAGGATAGCAAGCAAGATAGCTCGGTACAGCAACTATACAAACAAGTTTGGGTTAGGAACACCACCATATTATATTATGCAGATCCCGCCTGTCTTCACCAAGTCTCCCAGAAATAGAAGTTTAAAGGAGCTGGAAGAAATTAAGAACCTCTGCGACACTTATTACAAGAACCCTCCGGTGAGCCTTGATGAGATAAGAAACGCCCGCCTACACGCAGTTTACATCATAGATGTGGAAGAGGCAGCCGTTAAGGAGATGGACCCAGGCACATATTCAGAGAACACCATCCACTGGAGATATTAGCATTAGCACGCGCAGGAACTATTGGAACATGTTCCATCGGCTTCAAGATAAAAATTCTATGAGGTAGCGAAAGAAAGAGCACAGGAAAGGAAATAAGAAAGATTTAGTGCGCGCTGTCAACGGTATTTACTTAAAATTCTTCGTTGAAGCGAAAATAAAAAAGAGGGGAATTTTTACGTTAGATTTCTGCTTTACTTTCTTCCAGGACTGATCACGCGGATTGTATCGTATGCTTCGAACGTAAAGCCGTTGACCTCAACAGTTATGGTTAGCTCCACATTCCTTGTTGCACCGTCCAGCAGTTTTATCACGCCTGCTCTGCTGAACTTCACCATTAAAACGCCGTCTTCAACGTTCCCCCACTCCGCAGAGATAGATTGGTTTAGTTTAACTGATTCAACATCGATATCGGTTACATCGTAGCCTTCTGGAAGCTTAATGAAAGCAGTGATCCATTTACCCTTGCTCTTCAAGTTCAACGTTTCAGGATGTATGCTAACTCCAGCCTCTACCGGCGGAGGTGTACCAGCGGCTCCGAAAGGCGTTCCAACAAGGTCGCTCAGGCTCGGCGTCGTTGCAGCGTTTATATGCGCCCATATGTAGCCGCTGTATCCGCCCGTGCCCGTCGTGTTCACGCCTGTGTCAGAACATAATACCCATGCGGCGCCGTTCCACCAGTGCATCTTAAGCGAGGATTCATCCAAGTCAGCTATCTCAGCTTCCGTGTAGTAGAGCCTTACCTCAAGCTCTGTGACGTCCTCTGTTGTGTTTATGTGGACGTCTATGCACTTGCCTATATCACCTTCGAAAATATTGCCTGGGTTGCTCGGATATTCTGCGACAGTCACAGTAGCTGTTCCTGTCACAACCACCTCTGTGTCGGCTTCGGTCTTCGCGTCTAAAATATCGTTTGTTACGGTTTCTGTTTTGTATGGAACTGGCGTTCCTCCCGGATGTGGAGCGTCAAGCCATGGAACGTACGTCACGTTGGCGGAAACCCTGTCCCCAGCAGTAACGTAGTCTGTGGAAGGACCATTCTTGTGACCCCACCAGTTCAGGGTGGCGTTGATCGTGAGATCCTCTACGCCGTTGTAAACTCCTTCTTCGGTGTTGTCGTAGATGTTGTTATAGTGTATAATGATGCTGCCTTCAACTGTTCCAACGACCTTCACTCCCTTCTTAGCGCAGTCGTGAATGTTATTGTAAGCAATTGAAAGGGTGTCAAACGTGGTTTCTGGGGCGTTCCAAACCCATACGCCGTCGCCTGTGTTGTCGATTTCATTACCTTCTATGTTGATTACAGCAGTATCATTGGCGCACATAACTCCGATGCCGCCTCCTCCTCCAACATCGAGCATCTCGTTGTTTGCAACAGTCGCATTGCCTGCCCCTGTGATGCCTAAAAGGATCACGTTAGGTTCACGCGAGGCATCATATGCACCCGAAAAAGCGTTGTATTCTACGACCGTATTTGTGATACCTACAAAGGAAGTAATACCTGGCTGTGTCCACCTACCACTTTCCACAGCTACAAAGACATTGTTCTTTACGGTTGATGACGGTGATTCTATGATTATGCATGCTCCTCCTATTGCGCCTGTTTCTGTTCCGGTGATCTTGAAACCATCAATAGTAACATTTGTGGCGTCGGAATTCACGTAAATGCTTCCAACAATCTCCGATTCAGCACCAGTTCTTCTACCTCTGGCATCAACGCCTGCCTGAGTACCGTTCAGTGTTAGCGATTTATCAACTGTTATATCCTCCTCATATGTTCCCGCAGCCACGTAGACGGTGCCATCGATAGCTACAGCGTTGATGGCTTCCTGAATCGTTGCGGAAGCGTTGTAGCCTATGTATTTGCCTGTTTCCACTTCTGTGCCCAGAGGCTTCCCTGCCCAGTAGTCGTCCACCCACACTTGGTTTGGATAGTCTTCCAAGTCGATTGTGATAGTCTCCGTAGTGAGCTCGATCGTGATCGCGTCGAGATAGCCTATAAAGTCTTTCCAGTTTCCACCGGTCGAGGTTACTAACGCTATGTATTTGACGGTTTGGTTGTAGTAGTAGATGGGAGTGTCGTCAGCCGGTACGCCTGAGGGCACCCAATCAGTCCAGTTGATCGGGTTCACCTTGATGTCGGCAATGGTTGGACCTGTGTAGAAACCAGCGGGACCATGGTTACTGTCGTAGAACTGGAGCTGGTTGTCTCCTTCGTCAGTGCGCCATACATTCCATTCGTTAGTTGTCTGGTTGTAACTGTATGAGTACATTGGCTCAGCGCTCAAACGGTTGCCGTACCATGTTGAATCGCCGCCCGTGTATGGCATCGTGTAGATGTTCAGGGAGAAATCCACAGGAGCTGTTTCAGGATTAACACAATGTTCGACCTTTGTAACATAGGAGATGCTCTCAATCTCAGCAATCGTGAATGGGTCTATATCAAAAACGGTAGGATCAATGTACAGTTCCATCTTAGCGTTTGGTATGTTCTGCCACGAACCACTGCCGAAATAGTGCTCAATACCGGTGGATTTAGCATTGGCTACCTCGGCGAAGTTGCCGCCCAATATGGTGCATTGTTCACTTGGGTTTGTGTTTGCCAGTATAATCGGCACTGCAATCATCATCGTGCTTATCAGCGTCAAAAGAGTCAGAACGGTCAACTTGTTTTTCATTTCAGTTTCGCCAAGGTTTTTTCCTCATGGCGATACTTAATACAACGCTTTTGAACAGTCTGTACAAGTCTTTGAACAGCTTCGAATTATCACTTATGCTTCTTGTGGCATATCCATCCTTTAGCGCTGATGATAACGCGCGTGATATTTTAGGTCATTTTGAATCAGCTGAAGATTGTTCCATAAACCATAGGAAATGGAGACCCGATTCGTTTTTGAGTCCATGAATCAATATTGGTTTGGTTTCTGAGCACGAAATTGGAGTTTTCAATGTGCATCCACGCTTTTGTGTTTCTCCAATTGGTATTCATGCGAATTGTTTTGGACTGCTTAGTTTCAACAAGGCGTTTAACTTATGGATTTCAAGGTTTTAATGAATGTCGGATTCAAATCGTACTCTTTACCGCCAATTACCTTCAAGCCTGCTTTAATTTTCCGGTTCTCAATTTGAATTATGTTGTATGAGTTCTGATAAAAACCGCGTAGCCTGTTAGTTGACACAGCACCCGCGTAGATGATGTTCAGGTTGCCAATGTTCCACATCCATGGGCGGTGGCGGTGGCCGCATAAGACTATGTTTACGCCGTACGAAATTAAGCTCCACAGAACATCACCAGCGTCGGAGATCATGTTTTTCTCCATCCCAGTGTCAGGCACTGGTATGAGGTGATGATGAAAGGCTACAACCTTGAATCTGTCGGAGTATTTATCCAAGCAACCTTTCATCCAAAGCCTCTGGCGGTAACCCACTTCGCCTCCATCCTGATCCGGTCTGGATGAGTTCAACATGATGAGAACCGCATCTTTTATTTCCGTAACTGAAGAAGGTTCGCCGAAGAACCTTGGAAACAACCGGTAACCTGTGGTTCTCGAGTCGTGGTTTCCGCTCCCTACGATCACACGCTTGCATCTTAGAAGTTGAAGATGGCGTTTAGCCTCTTGAAACTCGTCTACTAAGCCGTCTTCTGTCAAGTCACCTGTAACAATAACCACATCGGGGGCAAGATCATTTATCTCGTCTATTGCCTGTAGCAGCATGTCCCGTTCAAATCGGGGACCACAGTGAACATCCGACAAGTGTACGAGCAACAGACTGTTTTCTTCACCCATTTTAAACACCAACAAAAGGGAGGGAAACGAACCGAGATCAAGAGGAGATGAACGCTTCCAACCCGATTACGTAAGGCGATACCTAATGCTCATATGTTTCAGGGAAAACTTGGTTGGAATATGCATCAAACGCATTAAGATTCGCCTTTCAAGCTTTACTGCACTAAACAATATAAGTGTTTTGACTTTCCATTCGCGCGCTAAGCCGTTGCTAAACTCCCTTTTTGTTTCATTACGTACTTGTAGATTAGGATACTCCCGAAACTCACACTTAAATACACTAAAAAGTTCGCTAAAGGGGCATTGAAAAATATTGCAGGGGTCCAGCTGGGAATCCATGTCCACCACCCTAGATGAAAGGCCAAGAACTCAAAGGGCAAGTCGATGATTATACCTGTTAAAAGTCCGGCGACCCAACCGAATTTCTTGTAAACCACCCACGATGTGTGACCTATTATTACCCAATAGGCGACGATGATTAGTGGGACATCGAAGATATTGAAGGGAGTATCAGCGTAAAAGTACATTTTCACTGAGAGTCCCGCCTGTTCTATGGCGATGGCGGCAGTGGCGAAGATGGCGTTTACGAGTAGGAACCGTTTTTTCTGAGGTTTAAAGAGAGGCTTCATTTTTAGTCACAGTCTCCAACGTTTTACGTCTTAGTGCTATTTAAAAGAACCTTTTCCTTTTTGAATATTGTTAACGGTTCTAATAAAAGTTCGAATTAGTATTTTAATCCAATTCAACATAGCTAAAACACCAAATAAACTTGGCTCAGTTTTCTTAACCGTTTTGCATCGCTAATATTTTTTCTAGGTTTTCAAGATTGAAGCTTGTATTGGCGCATCCATTTTTTGTCAAGAATAAGCCTTGTCCTGGTATGCCCAGCTTTTTTATTACTTGTAGTCCTAGTTTGAGTTCCATTCCGCATGCTACGCCCACCGCGGCTTCGTATTTTCCTTTTCGCAGGATTTTTTCCATGCAGGAGCCTCCTGGTATCACGTAAACATCGTAGCCTTTTGTTTTTCCTAAAGCGTTTGCTTTGTTTATTAGGCAATCAGGTGAGCATTTTTGACAGTTGTACGTTGGAATTTCAGGGTTGAACTCGGCTTTGCAGTTTTTATCCATGTACTTTCTTGTGCAGTGAGGAAGCAAGAGAACTTTTCTTTGGGCTTTTTTAAATCCATCTTTCTGTAAAATGTTTGTAGCTTGAACCTCTATCAAGTCTTCAACAAGGGATATGGCGTCTGTGAAGTTTAATCCGGTAATTTCGTCCACTTTAAACGTTTTAACAAGGCTTTTGGCTTGTTTACTTACAAGTTTATAGAGTTGTTTTTCATAAGCAATTTCCACCACTTGCTTGAAAAGGCTTCGAGGAATCGCAGATAAGTCGTAGAGGAAACCATAAGGCATCAGTTTTCACTTTCCTTTATTTTCTTTTTTTACCTATTTGTCTTTTCCACAAACACATTCGTCTTTTGCGATGATAGTCTAATAAATCCATCGGTCATTCAGTGGGTGCGTCCTCGCACGCGGGGGAGTTAAATAATTGGTGTAAAATGGTTTAAATTCTTCTTTTGCGTATTTATGCTTGTTATGGACTTGTTTGATAGGCAAATCTTGGCAGTACTAAAGGATGGTGGAAGGCCCACTACTCCCTGCCTTCGAAACTTAAACGTAGGGTCGATCTAACTATGACGGAGCCCTACACCACGATTGTCAGCCTGACCTTCCAGAAGCTACGGCACCTCTGCAGGTTCGAGAAAGGCAGATACTGCAAGAAAACAAGAAGAAGATGCGAAGCCCAAAACTGCCCCCAAATCATAAAAGGAGAATAAACACCATTTTTAACCATTTATTTAATTCCCCCGTGCGAACAAAATGGTCATAACTCGTCAGCTTTCATTCCCTGCTTTAAAAACAAACACCTTTCTCTAGCAAACATGTCTGTTTTCGGACACTCAACTTTGTGACCGCGTCTTACTGGATATACGTAATGAATGAAGGCTTTAATCATACAGCAGTATTACATTGTATTCTTCTACGTAGATGCGCCCGAAGTCTGGAAGTTCCTGCCAGGTTCCTTCAGTTATCTCTTTGTGATTCAGATACCACCATACTTCATCTGACTGCGGTTCAACATAGACAAGTCCTTCTCCACATATTATAGCGTTAAACGCGTGAGCAAATGATTCATGGGACTTGGTGTGACCGAATACTGCAACTACACCCATGTCCCAATGCTCCAATTTTGCGTGAAGAGAAAGCATTACGGCGAAGTCTCCGCACACAAAATTTGGTTTAGCATATCGTATTTCATCAGTTTCATCGGTGGCTAACCATTGTTTTAATTCTTCGGTTGAAGGGGTTTCCTCGTAGGAGAGTGGTTTATTGAAGGCTTCTGATAACGCAGTGTAATCGTTGAATAAACTTGCATATTGAGTAGATAGCTCACTGTAGTCCTGTTTTAACTCTGAATAATTATATGTCAAGATTCGGTATGACGCATTTAGCTCGTTGTATTCTAAGATGAAAGTCTGGTGTGTCTGATTTAACTGAGTATAATCGTTAAAAAGAATGCGATAAGTGTCATTCAAAGTCTTGTAGTCAGATTCTAGCCCACTGTAGTTAGACTGCAGAAGGTTATACTCGTTCACAAAGGAGTTATATTCTGATTGCAATTTCGCATGCCTCTCATACAAGTCGAAGTAAAAGTAACCAGTCAGCCCCAACGCAGAACCTAAAACAATGAAAGCCAAAACAATCGATACAGACTTTCTATTCATTTACTACCAACCCAATTTATTTCATTTCGTCCGTTCTATTATTTCATTTCAAGCCGCATTAATAATTTAAGGAGAAAACGTCCATTTGAGAATAGAACAGAGATTAGTAAAATTTGAAATAATTAGAATGTAATTCTAATCAGTTCCTTAGGTTCTGCCATAACTTTTCCGCATTTCTTATATTTAACAACTTCTGATGGTTCATAAATTGAATCTAATGATTCAATTATTTGATTAAACGAGACAAGTTTAAACTTTTATTAGGTTTATTTTCGCTTTTTGGATGTCTTTTTTGATGGAGACAAAATTCGTGACAACTTCTTCTTTGCTCGTTCTCTTTTGGCTTTAATCGCTTCATGCATAAGGCTACCAGATTCGTAAGGAACTGTCTGACCTTTTCTAAAAGTATATTTCCTTTTTCTCTTTTTAGCAGGCATTCACTCTCCAATAATTATTTTAATATTATATCCGCTACCGATGGGATAGATTCTTTTCTGCTCTTCCTCTTTCTTCTTTTCTTATCGACTTTCTTCAACCTCTCTTTATGCGTCAAGATTTCGTGACACTTTGGACATACGGCTCTTCCATTTCGTGTTATCGTTCTTCCACCAGAAGCCCAAGGTTTATTATGGTGAAAATGTATTGCTCTGGGGTCAAGTTTCTTATGACATACTGCACATTTAGAGTCTTGTTGATAGAGAATTTCCTCTTGTTGAGTTTTGGTAAAGGCTCTTCTAGAATCCCTTTTCGTTTTTCGCTTTTCCTCTCCCAAAATTAATTTTCTTACATCCACAGGTTTTATAGACAAACAAACAACCTCTATTGATAATATTATCAAGAAACAATTTATTAGTTTTTGTTGTCATCAGAGAAAGAACCAACGTTTCTTCTTTGGCTTTTTGGGTTCTTGTTTTGTTTCTTCTTCTAAATCCTTCAGTATTTTACCCTTTAAATGAGAGATGTTATTACGTGGTTGAGTCCACTTATAGTGGCATATATTACATTCATAGTTTACCTTTTCTTTATTAAAGCTCCAAACACCAACGTCTGGTGAATGGCATTTTGGACAAACTTCATACCCATGCATCGCATCCCGTAGAGCCTGCTCATCTGCAAAAGTCTTCTTTTGATACCAAAATGGCTCTTTAGGCATATTTGAGCATTGATGATTTTCTGGAAGCCTGTGCTCTGGACAAAAAGTTTTACCACAATAAGAACAGACAAAGGGAAAAAGAACTTCTTTGCCGCAGTATTCACATTTTGGCATAATTATCCTCAAATTAATTAGTCTATCACCCATAAGTGAATTTTGCTTCACCAGCTTACAATGTTTAAGATTGCCAAATTATACCATTGTTCCTTGTTAAGAAAGAAGTCTTTGAATGGATTATCAACAAAACAGAAAACATTAAACTCGGAAGAGCAAGAAAGCTCCTCCTGAGTCTCAAAACATTGTTGGACTTAGTTATCCGCGCTTTGCCAACGCTCGTCATCGCATCAAGCGCCTTCCATGCGGGTGAGTGTTCAAGTATTTGAACGGGGTGTTCAAAAGCGTTGTCTTAAATCTTGCGATGTCATATTAGTATCGCAGGGAAAACGTATGGAAAGTGAATTTAGAAAGGTTGGATTCTACGCGGCTACTGGAATTCTAATTGCTGGTCTAATAATTGCTGGAGTGTTCCTTTCCGGCGCACAGTTCCCAAGCATCACTAGCCCCGTATCCAAGGCTCAAACCGGCACACTGATAGTGTTGCTAACGGACGCCCCTGTGAACCTTACAAAACTAGACGTGACCATAGGCAACCTTTCAGCGCATAGCGTTGAAGAGGAGTGGATAAACATACCCTTCGTCAACGGGGAAGAAGTGTCCTTTAACCTTCTCGCGTTACAGAATGTGACAATGGAACTGTCTGACGCGGAGATACCTGTTGGAAACTACACCAAAATTCGAATGACCATAAAAAATGCTAACGCAACTTTTGCAAACGAAGATTCTGAACCTGTGCCCCTCACAGTTCCGTCAGGACACATCGATATTATAACTCACTTCGAAATTGAATCCAATAGTACAACTGTTCTGTTGATTGACATGGAACCTGACTGGGTAGCAATCAGCAAAACCAATCATCTAAGACCGATATTCAAAGCGGACGTATCAACCAAACCGTCATGACACAAACGTTGTGAGAAACATGTGGAAAGTGTTTGCGGGCATGTTGGAAACATTGACGAACAACTTGGAAATATTGACGCCTACATTGTTGGTGTGTTTCGCAGCGTAT
>DAOUTL010000078.1 GCA_030626685.1 Candidatus Bathyarchaeota archaeon
TGTCCAATGTGTGGCTCCTCAGCGATAGGGCTTCTCAAGGTGGAGGAAGAGAAGGTTCGTCCACTCGTTGAAAAGAAAGGTGAAAAATTGACTAAAAGCGAGAAGAAACTGCAGAATAGAGCGGTGCAAACGGCACGGTTAATAGTGGCGTATGGAAAACCTGCTGTTGTAGCGTTGTGTGCTAGAAAAGTTAATCCGTCAGATGTTAAAGATGTTCTTGAGAAAGAGTCTAGACTTAATGACGGTTTTTACGAGTTGGTTCTTGAGGCTGAACGCAAAGCCATGCGTAAAAGATTCTGGCGATAGCTAAGACCACAGCAACTTATAAATGAAGGATTACTTTATTTTCCTAAGCATATTGTTGCTTGTTGTGAGGGGAAAAATAGCTTGGAAATAAGTCGAAAGAAACTTCGCGAAGAGGTTCTCAAGAGAATTAAATATGTTCAAACATGCGTCTTGGCGAGGGAAATGTGCTTGCTTGTTCGCACAAACAGGGCTGTGCTGAACCCTAAAGATGTACATGACATATGCCTTTCTATATCAAAACTTTGCAAAGAGAATGGATGTGAAGAGGCAAGTGAACTGTGCGGCAAAGCTGCGGAGGCATTGTTGACGGATGAAGCAAAATACCTTGAAATATGTGCTCAAAGCTGCATGAAATGTGGAGAAGCAAGAAGACCGAAGCCTAAAAGAGCCATGTACGTTGCTTAAATTGTGTGGAAATCTTTAAAAGAGCAAAATGTCTGTTTAATCCAGAAATGGTAGTTATGTGTGAACGGGGGCTTATGAGCTGTTCATAGCGCCTTATGTTCCAAGTCCGATTCCAGTGATCCGTCGAATGCTTGTCTTAGCCGAGTTGAAGCCGAGAGAGGTGTTCTTCGATTTGGGTGCTGGGGATGGCAGAGCGATAATAATGGCTGCGAAGGATTTTGGTGCGAGAGCTGTTGGTGTCGAGTTAAGGGAGGACTTGGTGAAAAGGGCGTTGAGCTCCGTTTATGAGCATGGGCTTCAAGATAGGGTGACAATAGTGAACGGTGACATGTTTAAGGCAGACTTGACTTCGGCGGATGTTGTTTTTCTGTATTTGACGACGAGTGCAAATGAGAAGGTTAAGCCTAAACTTGAGTCTGAGCTTAAACGTGGAGTCCGTGTGGTTTCTCATGATTATGAAATTGTGGGGTGGAAACCATTGAAGGTTGAGAAATTCTGCGAAAACCCGAAGAGGGGATACCCTTCACACACGCTTTATCTCTACAAGAAAGGATGAACTTTCATAAGTGAACCTCATGTATTCCCATGCTTTCAAGACTTCTGACAGATAGTTTTTATAAGAGAGAGTTAATTTTGAAAATTTAGGGTAAGATAAGCTGTCGGATAAACATGCTGTTTGTTCCGTGGCGGTACATTGCTGACTGGAAGTGCGTTTTGTGCGGTAAGTGTTGTAAATCCTACAGTGTCGTTTTGAGCTTTTCTGAGTGGCTTAAAATCGTTAAGAACTATGGGGTTGATAAAACGGCTTCCGGCGTGGATAAGTTGTTTATGAAAAGGAGAAGTGATGGTTCATGCGTCTTCTTGTATAACGCTTCAAACGTGCGTTTGTGTGGACTTCAACATGTGAAGCCTAAAGCGTGTAAGCTCTGGCCTTTCAGAGTTCTCAGTGAACCCAAGTTTGGGTATGCGAATGAGGCTGTTTATCCTTATGGCGGAAATAAGTTCTTTGTATATGCTGATTCTGTGTGTAGCGGTCTCAGATATGGGGAGCCAACATGGGAATTCACTAATTATGTTTTGAAAGAGTTTGTAGAAATCGCTTTAGGACGCCGTAATGGTCAATCCAAGACAACAGCCAACATTGGTTTTCTCCGACCTTATGTTAGGTTTTGAATTTTAAACGTGAGAACGTGTCTTCAGTTTTAGTTGGTGCATGCAAATGTTGCGTGCGCGTCTTTAGTGGCGTTCTTTATTTTCAGAATTTATTCCCCTTTCATAAGCCTTTACTACTTTTACGACTTTAAGAACTTTTGATTAGCCTTGGAGGAATACTTGAAAGCGTTAGCGTCAATATCTGTTGGAGGCGTACTGATTGCAGTTGCGATTATGCCTGTGAACACGTCGTACGCTTCGGTTGCGGCTTACTTGGAGTGGGCGGGGGCCTTCTTGGCTTTCACGGGTTTCACGCTTCTTTTCGGTTTAAAACCTTCAGTCCTCCTAGGCACAGCCGCGTTTATAGCGGGAAGTCTACTGGACGGCACGTTTGTAAGTTTTAATCCTATAGGATGGACTTTGACGAATTATATGGTTTATGTGCACACGGTTTTGGGGGTTTTAACCGGGCTTTTGATGAAGCGGGAGGCGGGGATCAGGTTCGAAAGGGAGAAAAATTTACTTGGAAAGGTGAAGCGGGGAAGCGTAAGCTAAAACCGTCTCAAACTTATGGGAAATATTTAATTATCCCATTTTACTTTTAATCCTACGGTGGTTGTAATGGGAGCTATCGTGAAGATTGATGAAAGGGGAAGACTGGTCGTTCCATCCGAATTTAGAAACAAAGTGGAAACCGACTACTTTGAGTTACGTGAGGAGGATGGGAGGCTGGTGTTAACTCCTGTTTCAGACCCGTTAAAAACCTTGACTGGAAGGGTTTCTCGAGTGAAACCTCTTAGGGGTCTCGATGAAGCCGCTGAGGAAGAGGCTGAACGCATGATAATGGAGGAAGAGGGACACGCCGATTCTGGAGGCTGACCTTCTCTACGCTGCTTTAGACCCAAAGGATGATCATCATCAGGTTGCTAGGAAACTTCTAAGTCTGGCAAAGGGAAGACGGTTAGCGGGCGTTAAGATTGGTTCCCTCGCGTTGCACGAGTTAGAGCTGAACTTGAAGACCGGTAACATCCTCATTGAGGAAAGAAGAGCAACCCTAGAAGATATAGCTAAATTCTTCACCGATTTAAACCAGCTGTTATCTCTATACAAACTAAGCGTCTTCCCCCTAACGTGTGAACAAATAGCCAAAGCCGCCAACCTGAGGAAAAAGTACAACCTAACCTTCTACGATTCCCACCACGCCGCATCAGCAATGCTGTACGACTCAAAAATCATATCCACAGACAACACATACAACTCTGTCATAGGCCTAAAGAGAATAAACCCTTACACTCTATAACGACATTTCTATACGTCTTTGTGTAGGCTTAGTTTTATGCCTCTTTTGTCTCCATGGATGCGTGTATGGGTGGAAGTTGCTCCTTCGCCATTCGTTGTTTTTATCCTTTGTTTTTATGCTGGGGGCGTGAAACTGATGGATTTATACATCATGTTGTAGGGATTTTTATGCTTAGCTGGTTTTTTGCTTCGAAGTATTTGGTAAAGTTAGTTATGGTTATGCCTAGAATTTCCTTGGTTTTTGGGTCCCTCCTCACTACAACGTAGGGATCTATTTCCTCAGAAACCGCCTTCCTGGGCTTGCCAAAGCTGATATAGACCACGTCAGCCTCCCTATCGTAACTCATCACTATCTGATTCTTCTCCAAAGAACCACCCCTTTCCTCACCCTTTCTGTAAAGTAACTCGTTATTATAAACCCTTCTCCATCCAGAACTTTAACTACAACAGCCAAATACTTGGAAGCTACGGGTGTAGACGGATAAAATCTATAACATACTCTCATATCCCTCGTAGCACCTTCCAACACGACTTCCGGCTTTTTCACAACCTCCATTATTTTCTCTTGCTCACCTTCAACCTCAGGATGAAAGAAAAGTATGTGACGCCACTGTGCTTCACTCAATCTCACCATTTTACCGTCATAAGCTGCTACGTCAAAGATGATAGACATGCCTCTTTCTCTCGAATGCCCTCTCTGAGGAAGAGCTATTTAAAAACTTGCTTCAAAGTGCTCATGAAATACTGTAGTAAAGCGAAAGCGTGGGGTAGTTCACTCGCCTGGTCCTCTTATAGGCGCCCTTGCCTTAACTCTATGTTCGTCAAACTCCCTGAATGGCAGTTCTGATATTTCAGCAGCTTTTCCTATAGAAACCCTTCCCTCCATGTAAAGCTCTAAGGCTAATTTGACTTTTTTAGGCAAGGATTCTATGTATTCCCAATCTATAGGTACGAGTAAATCATCTTCAGAAAACCAGTACTTCTTCATTTTCAAAGCTTCGTAAGTCATGTTTATACCCATTGTATTAATAATTGCACAGACTTAAATCCTTAATCTTTGTAACATTATTGTGTGATGGTAACAGAAAAAGAAAAGACTCATAAGATCCAAAACGGTGAGAGGCGCATGGAAGTCGATCAAGGTTAAAGTTATGAGGTGTTAGGTTTTTATGGAATCTAATGACAGGTTTATTGTTTTTGAATGCTTTTAACTTTTCTTTGCATTAACAGTTTATGAGAAAGGGAGAAATAGGCTTCCGTGCTAACTGAAGAGACGTTTGTCTTTGTGCCATTGTATAGGTAATGGTGACTAAATAGCTTTAAATATTGATGTGCCATTTTATTATAAAAGGTGACTAAATGTACTTAGACAATTTCGCCAAGCAATTGGAGTCAAGTTTTGAATATGACTTGTTCACCGTGAAGGATGCTGAACGGATCAATCTTAGGGCGAAAGAATACTTGTACAGATTGGGAGAGAGTGGTAGAGTGGAGAGAATCTGTTGGGGATGGTATCGTTTGCCCAGAGAGTTTAAGGATGTATGGGATTTCTTGGCAAGAGATCGTGGTTTTAAAGTGGTGATCAAGCAGACTGCAGCGTCATTCTGGAGCTACGATTTCGTCCATCGAAACGTCTACAGGTTAGCCGTTCAAGATTCCTCCTACAAAAAGGCTTTAGAGGAGTTTGCTCGGGAAAGAGGTTGGATATTTGAAGTAGAGGATTACGATGATTTGCAAAAGAGGTTTGATTATCAGAGATTAGGCGCTTTATTTGTTGAGAAACCGGAATCTTGTATTGTTACTTGTATAACTGATTGGTCCTTTTTAGATGCATTCGCCGTTTTGTTTTTCAGGAGAGAGGAAGTTTCCTTGGAGAGGTTGAAAGATTTGGGAAGATGGAAGAGAATATCTAAAACGAATGTAAGAGTGTGGGGTGCCATAAAATACGGTTGCAAATTGTTCAATGCATACTTGGATGAGAGAGCTTTTAACGTGAGAGACACTCGTTTAGATAGGGAAGATGTGAAAGAGTTGGTTGATGAAGCTGTGGAGAAGGTGGTTGAGTTTGCTTAGAGTCATAGAGTTGATGAAAAAGAGAGAGGAAGAAGTCCTTAAGATTATTCGTTACTTATCAGGAAAGACTAAGGAATTCAAGAACCCGAAATTGGTTATGATCGGCGGGTACGCGTTAAGAGCATTCATCAGGTTCTCACGTTACACGAGAGACTGTGACTTCATCCTAAGGAAGAGGGATGGTTGGCATCTTGGTGAGTTGAATGAGGTTATTCCAAGGGATTGGAGAATTGAGGAGTTAAAGGAAAGAGAGCGATACGGTTTCATGAGGTGGCTTAAGTTCATAAGGTACGACAAGACTCGAATCAAAGTTTCTTTGGATTTTATGGAAGGTGAAGTTAGAGGGCGAAAAGAGGAAGAGGTAGTTTTGATAGATGAGGATATGATTGAAAAGAGTAGGCAAACTTTTGTCACTATCGCAGAAGAGAACGTTAGAGTGTTCGTTCCTGATTATGGCGATTACTTTATAATGAAGGTTGTTTCTTGTAGAGCGTCTGACATAAGGGATATAGCGTCATTGATCCATGAGAATGGCATTCCAAAAGCGTTAAGCCAGAGGGTAAAGCAGATTGTTCCGAATCCAAAAATTTTCTATTCAAGGATTAGAAGAAGAGTGATACCTGTCTCTTATAAATTTCTTGGAACACTGGCGACTTTAACCCTCACTTCGAGAAATTTATAAATAGAGTTAACAGAAGAAGAAAACTAAAATGATTAAGGCATTTCTGCGATTCTGCGTTCAATATGCAAAACACCTACCCTCCCTATGATTTCAACATACCTCGCCTATTAGGAACCAAATACGTTCTGTTTGTTAAGAGAAGCAAAGTTTTGGTGTTTTGGCAGCTTTTTCAACGATTTTAAACATGATTTCAAGTCTGTTTAGCAACATAATTCTTAGTTGCTGATGTCCTTTTTCAGTTTCCTTTTCAAAATCTGGGATTGCCTAACAAACAGTTCAATATGATACCTCCCTATCGTTTTCAATACCCCTTCCCCCTCTACGTTTTTGCGTCGAGAAAACAAAAGGAGTAAGAAACCATGTGATCAGCTTGTTGTTTGCATGGTTTGTATAGAAGTTTCACTTTCGCATGTATAGAGGAATTATGCTTAGCGTGCTCGTTTACATAGGTGAAGCAAACTGTGAAAAGATTAGAAAAGTAGCCGAGAAAACAGGATAAAACAATAGGGCAAATAACAAACGAACTAACAGAAAACAACCTCAA
>DAOUTL010000119.1 GCA_030626685.1 Candidatus Bathyarchaeota archaeon
AAACATGAAAGCCTTTTACTTAAAACATGCAAAAAAGAGAATTTATAAGGCTAACCTCTGGATCAGCCT
Organism: Candidatus Bathyarchaeota archaeon; assembly: GCA_030626685.1. GTDB lineage: Archaea > Thermoproteota > Bathyarchaeia > Bathyarchaeales > Bathycorpusculaceae > DAOUTL01. The sequence goes on from DAOUTL010000119.1 coordinate 70, forward strand.
TCGAGGGATTTTATCAGTACTCCGCACGGGTAGGTTTCTGGGCAGACGCGAGGTATCTTAATGGAAAGCAGCTCTTTTAGGGCTTCGTTGTCAATTACCAGTATTTCTGAAGGCTTTGGAAGGGAACAAAGCTCTTTAAAGTGTAGGATTTCCCTTTTCAATTGTTTTATCCCGTATCTAACTTCGTTCTCTTCTTGCCATCTTCCGTTTAACTCGTGGAGCTCTTCGTCCTTTGCTTTTAACTTTCTGAGGTAGCGCAGACGTCTGCTAAGCCTTCGCAACTCGTTAAACCTTGCATTCAGTCTTTGCCTATCGCTTACTTTCTTTAAAACTACTAACTCCTGGGACATCTTTGTCATCTCCGAAAATCCACGATTATAATATAGCGTAAAAATGTCGGAAAAACGGAGAAGAGCTTAAAACAGTCTGCTTTTTAAAAACAGCCTTTAAAACAGTCTTTTCCTTTTCTGTTACAGCAAGCAGGATTCACACTGAAAATTGAAGTTTTAACTTTTAAAAACAGAATTTCACATGAAGGTTAGGCAAAGCAGTTTAAAGGCTTGTTTCGAACGCTTTATATATTACTGCTTAGCTTAGAAGCAAACGTTTAAATAGATGTGATAAAACGGCGTCTGTTTTTAAAACAAAGCTTAGAACGAGCTGGTTTTTCCAACATTAAGCTTAATGGCGAATGGACTATATATAAAGGGTAAACAGAAAAATAGCTTGATCTCTTAAAGATTTCCGTTTTCCAAGCTGTTTTAGCTTATATTAATAAGCCTTCCATCAATAAGCCTTCCAAGTCACAGGAAAATATGTGCGGCCACATGGGAACCAGCAAACATAACCAGAGATGAGGCGATGGGTATGTCTGTCCATTTTTGCATTTTCCAAAACTTTGGGTTCACGTGTGACGTAGAAGTGGCTTAGAAACCGACCGCAGCCTGGACATCTTAAAAGGGGTGTTAGATCCACGGCTGGGTTTCAACCGACCTGTCCTCTTCCTCGCCAGAAAAGCATCCCATTCCTTTCGGCTGATAGGGCTCCATTCTGGTTAGGCGGTTCAAGAAGCCGTTGCCTCACTTTCTGAAGTGGAATTTTTAACTTAACAAACCACGGAATCTTTTCTTGTTTATGCAATGTTGATACCTCCGGGAAAGGAAAGGTTATCATATACGATTTTGTATACCAACTTTCTCTCGTACAGTATTTTGTGGTCCCTTTTTACCCTTAAGAATCCTTCTTTTCACTATTCCATTTTATTTTAGCTCTGTCTGGCTCAGAATCAACCAGTTTAGCGTTTTTTAGCTGTTCTAAGAATTCTTCAACCTCTTTTTCCCATAAAGCATAACTGGTATGCTTCAAGGCATAATTGCAATGTTGTAAATTTGTGTGTGTGCCCCCTATAACTTCTTCTTTCTTTTTCTTTTCTACCTCTATATCCTTGTTTATCTCTTTGTATACTGGGCTATCATATAGAGGGCGCGCACGCAAATTATCTTTGGAAGACTCTAAGCTTTCATCATATATTCTTGAGTGGGGGGAAGCGGGGGGAGAGGCTTCATTTAGGGTTACCTGCTTCGTGAAGTAAGGCATGCATTCATGGTTGATCAAAATGGTGCCATCTTTCAACTTCAAAATCCAGCCCAAAACATCAAGAAGACCCTTTTCTGCAGGAATCTTCCGGGTGTTGAAATACTCAAACTGTGCTGTCTTTCCACTCATCCTGTTCACCCTAAAAATTTTTGTTGAACCGCCTGAGCTGACGGTTTGCTCAGGCCTTCCAATATACTTCCTGATTGTTCGGTCATCACAGGTTTGGAAAAAATTGACAAACTCATACTTAAGCGTCTCATAGCTGCACTTCCGTAAGCCTTTTTTGAAGAGTTCGTACATGAATGCCTTAGCGCGGGCTCCGCTTATGAAGCCCCTAATGTGTCGGCGAGTTTTAGGCTTTGTTGTGAAGCTAAATTCAACAATCTTTGACACAACTTTCACTCATACTTCCTTGGATGGAAAAATTTATAATCGTTTCAATATCACTATTAGGCAATATCACTAAGTGATGGAGACCGCTGGAATTGAATAAATCATTAAGTGATAATATCACTGGGCGATTAACCATAAAGAAAGTAGTTTATACTAACCTCCAGATTGAAGCAGCGTGTCTGTGGGCGCAAGGATTAAAAGAGGAGCAAATCGCCGACAAACTGGGTAGGGCGCAATCAAACATTCATCGTGCACTAAAAGATTTCAGCCAGATTGATGCGCAACTCCGGATGGACTTTAAAAGACTCGAGAAAGCTGGGTACTTTAAGAAGAGGCGTTTTCAAGAAAGCCCCACGAAGTTTAAAGAATTAATTGAAAAGAGGTTGCAGAATAAACTCATCCCTCCGCGAAGGCTTCCTTTTGGGTATAAATGGGAAAATGGAGAAATCATACAGGATCCTGAGAAAGCAAAAATAGTGAAGCAGATCTTCATCAGAAGGATTGAAGGGAAAAGCATTCCGCAGATAACCAAAGAAATTAAAGAATTTAAGCTACGCCCAGACCATGTAAGACAAATTCTCACTAACAAAATGTACTGCGGCGAGTTCAAATGGAAAGGAGAATTCTACCCAGGGAAATATGAACCCATCATTGATAAGGAAGCCTGGTGCAAGGCTCAACAAACTTTCAGCCCGCTTAAAACTGTTCATTGGACGCGTCCACCTTACGGCTACAAAATAATCTGGCCTGAGGGCTGCATCGTTGTGGATCCTGAAGAAGCGGAAAAAGTGCGGCGGATCTTTGAGCTCCGTTTAGAACACACATGCATCTATAGAATAGGGAAAGAAGTTGGGTTACCTCACAGCCTTATTTCCCGTATTTTGAAACGGAAAGAATACATGGGCAGTGAAGGCGTCCCAAGGATAGTGGATCCAGAAACTTGGCGGGCTGCACAACATGTTCCCTCACTAACGTTTAAAGAGGCGGCCAGAATACATGCTGCAAAAAAGAAAATTGAGGGGAGAAAAACAAGAGATGCTATTCTGAAAGCCCTGCCTGGTCGTATATATGAGATTGCAGAAAGAGTCGGGAGGCACCCTACAACAGTCTGCGAGTGGCTTCATAAACTTGAAGCAGAAGGAGAAGTAAAAAGACCAGAAAAACGACGTGGGATCTGGAAAAGAAAAAGGAAAACTTGATGCCGACATAGATGGGGTTTTTCATCATCCGTCGTACACTTGAAGGATCCAAACCGTATTCTCAAAAATGTTATGAACTCATGTGGCACTGGCTTTGATTGACAGAGAAATCTGGGAAGCATGTCTATCAACGCCGCCCTTAGGTACTTATTCAATGTTTGGTTTTATCCGCGGGCGTAAGGACCCGGAAAAAGCGCCGATAGTCGAGAAGGTAATTGACCTACGTTTAAAAGGAAAAACGTACAAAGCTATCATGGATGAACTCAAGATTAAACAACATACTGTTGTGCAGATTCTTAAAAATCCAAAATACGCAAACAAAGTTTTAGTTAATGGAGAGTATGTGGATGCTGGAGTTGAAGAAATTGTTCCTTTCCCACGATGGTTAAAAGCCCATAACATCAAAGGAAAGCGACTATATGAGGAAGAGAGAAAAGCACAAAAAATCAAAATAAGCAGGGTTTTAACGTTTTTGGAAGAGCATAAACCGCAAGCGTTCAGCTGCCGGGAAATCGCTGTTGCGCTTCAATTAAATCCGGGCTCTGTTTATGGATATCTCCGCAAATTAGAAGGGGACAAACCTGAGAACAAGTTGGTGGAGAAAATTCCACCTGAACATGAGAAAAAGGGTGCTGCACCGTTTCCGAGTAAGTGGCGCGTCATTAGTTAGCTTTATTACTTGCCCTTGCTTTCCTTCTTTTTCTGAGCTGCTATTTCAAGACGTTTAAAATTTTTAGATAAGCCCTAACAGACCTTGGGCATTTGCGACGCATATTATGAGTATGCTATTCGCAGAGGCCCTTAGCCTTTCTTTCCTGGTATATCCGCAGCCTTTCAAGAACGGACTTGCCTTTGAAGAAGAAGAGAAAAACAAAAACCCAACTTCCCTAAATTTTTCCGTGCACTCTTTCCGTTATCAGACTTATGCTTTTTGCGTATTCCATGAAAGCTTGGCGCAGAACCTCGCTTTCAGCCATGTCCAGGCTTTCAGCAATACGCTCAAGAATGCGTTTCTGTTCTCTGCTCAAGTAAACTTTAACCC
>DAOUTL010000123.1 GCA_030626685.1 Candidatus Bathyarchaeota archaeon
CCCAATTTTCGAAACACAGTCTTCAGGAGCAATTATCACAGTGTCCGCCTTACGAACCTTTTTGATTTTGGCTACATCGCAGTGGTCAAAATGCGAATGCGTCACCAGTATTAAGTCTGCCTTTTCAGAGTACTCACCCTCATAAGGGTCTATGTATATGATTTTTCCTTCAGCTTTTATTTGAAAGCTGGCGTGTCCCAACCATTTTATTGAGAGATTCACTCTGAAACACCTTCTTTCTTTATAGCGTTTTGTATCGCTATCTCTAAAACTCTATCCTCGGTTAGGTTATCAATTTTTAGGTAGTACGCAGCTATATCAATGAGAGCCTTTAACGGTGCCATGCCGCAGAATTCCGAACCTACTATTGGTATGTTGTAGCGGGCGGCCTCCACCTTAAGCATTTCGAAAACACGGTAAAGCGGAGTCCTCTCAAAATCTGTTATGCTCATGCCAATCTGAGTAATGTTTTCCTCTGGAATGAAGGCAGCCATAGCCTTAACATTTGAAAAACCGCCTTTCTTCGCATGCAAAGGCTTTGCAATCTTCTTAGCAATCTTCAAATCAGCTGTACCAATATTAACATTGAAGCCTGCCATAACCTTACGCGCACCGGTTATCGTTGCACCAGCCGTGGGATGGAGCTTAGCTGGACCGAAATCGGGTTTACGCTTAGGCTTCACGATCATCTCAGCCAATCGTTCATATTCACCTTCACGTATCCAGTCCAAATCCCATCGCTCAGGTTTTGTTGCTGCCTCACCATAAAGGTAAACGGGCACGCCACATTTTTTCGCTAGTGTTTCTCCAAATTTTCTTGCAAGTTCGACGCAATTATCCATCGTAACATTTTTTATTGGTATGAACGGAACAACATCAACGGCACCTATGCGTGGATGCTGACCCTTATGCTGTCTCATGTCAATTAGTTCTACCGCTTTGAAAGCCATGTTTAATGCAGCCTCAAGCATCGATTTCTTGCTTCCGACGAAGGAAACAACAAGCCTATTGTAATAGTCGTCAAAGGTGTAGTCGAGTAGAAAAGCGTTCTTGGTTTTCTTGATTTCGTTGAGAATCAACTCAACGGTTTCCGCGTCTGAAGTACTAAAGTTAGGCACACACTCAACAATCTCTCTCAACTTTATCCTCCCATCCGTAAACATTTTACACAACTGAGTAATTAGAGTTTCATTCGAAACGAAGGATTTATGTGTATTTGCTAGAACCTAAACAAACTAGGAAGTTCAAAGGAGAAAACACTGCGGTGAGTTCAGAAATCGAGTTCGAGGTTCCCACGTGGAACCAAGTATATGACATGCTTTTGAATTTAGCTGAAAAAATTCGAAAAAACGGTTTTAAACCGGATATAATTGTGGGTGTTTCTCGTGGAGGGTGGCCCCCAGCCAGAGTCCTCTCAGACCTTCTGGATAATCCTAACCTTGCAAACGTTAAAGCCGAATTCTACTTGGGAGTTGCAGAGACAAAAGGAGAACCCACCCTGACACAACCAGTCTCCGTGGCGGTTGCGGGTAAAAAAGTGCTTATCGTAGACGAGATCGCCGACACAGGGAAAAGCTTGAAACTCGTGAAAGAACACATCATTAAAGAAGGCGCAGCGGAGGTTAAAGTAGCCACGGTTTACTACAAGCCATGGAGCATAATCCTGCCTGATTATTATGAAAAGGAAACAAGTTGCTGGGTAGTTTTTCCATGGGAAATAAAGGAAACCGTTCGAAAAACCGTCAAAAAATGCAGAGAAAAAGGGAAATCTGTAGAAGAGGAAACTGCGAAGCTTGTAAAGGCTGGAATATCCGCAGAACTTGTTAAAAGGTTCTTGAAGGAAATCCTTGAGGAAGAAGATTGCTAAAATACATAGAAGAATTTGGAAAGCATATTGCAATAGCCGGCTTTAGAAAAGCCAAAATTAAGGATGTTGAAGAACTTCTTAAGATAATTCGCAAAGAAAAACGGGCGAACTTGGAGATCCAATTCTTTGACGCGGAATCCGTGGCTACGTGGCAGCATCTATACTTTGCAGTTTTAAACGCGTTAACGGCGTTCAAGAACAAGGAAAATATTTCGAAAAGCTTAGCGATGGAAACAATGCTTTACGCTTCCGCACAACGCCAAATTCGGAAGGCCATAAAACTTTTGGGAATTAAGCCCAACTCATCAAAGATGGCGGTGCTGATAATCGGGGAAAAACCTGAAACAGTAAAGTCAGCTCTATTAATGGTTTCAAAACATGTCAACGCGCAACGTGATGACGCGGTTCTTGGGTTGTCTGAGGAAAAAGCAATAATCATCCAAAAGACCTTTGGAATTTCAGATTTAGAGCTTAAAACCGTTATGAGAAAGGATGGTTTAGAGAAAGCTTTAACAGACCTTGTTATTGAACGGATGGCATTGCTGGCAACTCAGCGTTAGCTTAAAGCACTTTTTCCTTCATAACGGATAAAATGTCATTCGGTCTTATCACTGATACTCCGGTTAATCCGCCAACAACCTCAATTAGTAAGATTTTGTCAGGTTTGATTAAGTCAACTTTCCTTTCGATGTTTGCTGCAGCGGCTTCGATGATGTCTTGTGTAGGAGTTTCTGTAAAGCGTTTCTCAACTGTAACTCGGAAAGTTTCGTTTTCTCTTATTTTTGAGCTGAGCTCCGTGGCTGTGCGCTGAATCTCGCCTAAGTCTGTGCGGACAACCTTTTCAATTGGAATTATTCTAAGCGTGTAACGAAACTCGTAGGGACGCTCACGCAAAATTTTGCGAAACTTTTCTGTAACCTCGAAAGGGTTAAAAGCTGTTTTTGCAGCAATCAAACCAGCAACACCTGTCTTGTCAACAGTTGGCGCCGAATCACCTATTTGCCCAAGTAAATACCATAACTCGGAGCAAGCCTCACCCTCGTTTCCACGCGAGGTGGTGGCTAAAAGGTTAAAATCTCTGAGCATAGTCTCTACACCCCTCGCTTTTGAATATACCATACTACTACTATGTTATAGGTGAAATTTAATGTTTCCAAAAGAAGCTTTGGTTAAAATTGCCACAAATGAGCTTTGGGTTAGTGCAGGTTAGTGGCTTTTTCATAGCTTATGGCTCTCACAGTCGCCTCACATCATCCACAATTAATAGCTCATTACAAAAATTTATCCGTTTTTATGGTTTTAAAGCGTTAGGCTTAAATTTATGTTGCACGAGTTTACTAATTCGCTTTAATGAGGGAACAATATTGACCAAAGTGCGAAAACCAGCAGTTGTCGTTCATGGTGGTGCTGGAACATGGCATCCTGAACGTAGCCAAGCGGGATTAGAAGGAGTTAAAAAGGCTGCGAAAACCGGTTTTGACGTTTTAAAAGATGGAGGAAGCGCTGTTGACAGCGTCATGGAAGCCGTTGCGGTTATGGAGGATGATGGCGCATTTAATGCTGGTTATGGTTCAAGTTTGAATATAGAGAAACGCGTTGAGATGGAGGCATCGATTATGGATGGAAAAACATTGCAGGCTGGTGCTGTTGGACTTTTAAAGGACGTTAAGAATCCCGTCCGTTTGGCAAAAATAATCATGGAGAAAACAGACCATGTTTTTGTGGTGGGTGAAGGCGCGGAAAAACTCGCTAAAATCTTTAATCTCGAAAGAAGGAAACCATTAACAGAGCTTAGGTTAAGTTATTACGAGTGCCAGAGAAAAGCCTTACTTGACGGAAAATTTGAACTGCAAAAGCTGGCTGGCTTAATCAAAAACCATCCTGAATTATTCGAGCTTGAAACTGTGGGTGCAGTTGCCTTAGATAAAAACGGGAACGTTGCAGCTGCAACATCCACCGGAGGCTTCCCATTAAAACTTCCGGGAAGGATTGGAGATTCGCCAATAATTGGATGTGGCACATATGCGGACAATCAGGCTGGGGCATGTTCAGCCACTGGCGTTGGTGAAACAGCGATAAGACTTGTTTTGGCGAAGACCGTTTGCAATTTTATGGAAGGCGGAAAAACAGCACAAGAAGCTGTTGAGCTTGCAATAGGACTTGTTAACCGAAGAATACTGGCCACGTGCAATTCTATGGGGTTAATCGCTATCGACGTTCACGGAAGAATTGGTGCAGCACATAATTCACCAAACCTGTGTTGGGCTTATGTTACATCGGAAAAACAAGAGCCCGTAGCTTCCTTGACAGCGAAAACCGTGAAATAAAGTTTGGAAAAAGCACAGCA
>DAOUTL010000157.1 GCA_030626685.1 Candidatus Bathyarchaeota archaeon
CGCATGTACAAAGGAAAATTCATCCTACGCTTTGAGGACACAGACCCGAAACTGAAAAGGCCTGTTTTAAAGTTTTACGACCGTATTAGAGAGGATTTGGCTTGGCTTGGATGCAAACCAGACGAGGAATATATTCAAAGCGACAGAATTCCCATCTATTACGAGCATGCTGAAAAGCTGCTTAAGGATGGCAACGCCTACGTCTGCACATGTCAGCCAGAACGGTTCCGAGAAAAAGTGTTAGTCAGTAAGCCGTGCCTGTGCCGCGATTTACAGCCAGAAGAGCATTTCACAAGATGGAAACGCATGCTTGAAGGCGACTATAAGGAAGGGGAAGCCGTTGTTCGCATAAAAACGGATTTGAACCATCCAAACCCAGCGGTTCGAGACTGGCCTGCGCTCCGCGTTATAGATGCTGAAAAGCATCCGCATCCACGAGTTGGAAGTAAATACTATGTCTGGCCTCTTTACAATTTTGCATGTGGCATAGATGACCATCTGATGGGTGTGACTCACATAATCAGAGGAAAAGAGCATTTGACAAACATGGTCAGGCAGGAATACATGTATAGGTATTTGGGCTGGCAGTATCCAGAAGCCATACATTACGGCAGACTTAAAATTACGGGGGCATCTTTAAGCAAGTCAAAAATAGTTCAGGGAATAAGAGAAGGCTTCTATAAAGATTGGGATGACCCTCGTCTGGCAACCTTTGCAGCCTTGAGAAGACGAGGAATAACACCTGAAGCAGTTAAGAAGCTGATGATCGATGTGGGACCGAAAACTTCAGATGTTGTTTTAAGCTGGGAAAACCTTTACGCTTATAACCGAAAAATCCTAGACCCAAGGGCGGACAGATACTTCTTCGTGCACAATCCGATACAATTAAAGGTTAAAAACGTCCCGAAAATGTTCAAGGCAAAACTTCGCTTGCATCCAGACCATCCTGAAAGGGGATTCAGAGAATACACAATAACACCTAAAGAAGACGACGATTCCGTAGTATTGTGGGTTTCAAGAAATGACATAGATGATTTGAAGATTGGAAAGGTGATACGGCTTATGGGACTGTTCAACATGAAGATTGAGAAAGTGAACGCGTATTCCACTGAGGCATCTTTCATAAGCGAACCCTACGAAGAAGCAAGAAAAGCTGGAGCACCATTGATTCATTGGATACCCATCGGAACTGACATGCCCTGCCAAGTTGTTATGCCAGATGCAACAATAGCGGAGGGAATCGCTGAAAACGCTTGTAAGGGGTTGAAGCCAAACGATATGATACAGTTTGAGAGGTTCGGCTTTGTGAGGGTTGATGAGATTAATATGAAGTTAACAGCTTACTACGCTCACAGATAGTAGGATAGCGGAAAGACATGCGAAAACAAGATAGGATAATCATATGGCCAGCATATTTCAATTCAACAAAAACAAGAAGTGACGGAAGGCGAATCCCCAAAAGTTTGGCTGTGCCTTCTCCAAAAATTTCAGAGATAAAGGAAGCATCGGAAAAGCTGGGCTTAGACTATGAACTTGTGTTGGATGCTGGCTATCCGAGGACCCCGTGGCTGAAAACGGGCATGCTCCTTGTGACGAAAAAGGAAACAAAAGATCAGACAATCAAAAAGATTGCTAAACAGCTGTTGAAAATGCGCAGCGCAACCAAAACAAAATAGAGTTTAACTTATCTTATGTAGCGCGCGCTGTTACTTGTACACCCAGTCATGCTCTACACCAGATGATGTCATTTAGGAGGTGAAACGGTCACTATGTTATCTCCACGGAGTATTATTGAGCTGAGCTTTTTAACAGTTGAAGCATCGCTTAAGTACTCAGCATCCTTAAGCACCAAGTTTAGATGTTCGTCAAACCCTTCCAGTCTTCCCCTTAATCTTCTCCGGTTTTTTAAGCTTACAAGCACAATCTCTCCGAGACTTTTCTCAAGAATATCAGAAACCTCGTCAGTCATCTTCCAAAGCAACTCGGTTTTGGTGGATCATTGACCTTTTTAACACGTTCTCGCACGCTGCTTTTTAATAGGTTGTCGAGTTCCTTAAATCTTCCTAAGAAATTCATTCCTTTCTCGGTTGTTTTATAAACGGTAGCTTTTTGGCTGGTTGATACCTCCAATAATTTTAGTCTGATAAGCATTGGAATGTAATTCTCCAGCTGAGCATAGCTTAGATTACCCTTAAACATTAATTCGGTTTTTAAGGCACCATTAAACGTAAAGGACAAGATATTTGAAATTATACGAAAATGTTCCCTTTTCTGCATTTTAGTCATTTCGCTTAATCCTCTTATGCGAATCTATCGACATCACGGCTACTAACATGCCGAGAAGATAAGTCATAAATATGTCGTTGCGAACACTTGACGACGCATCTCTTTCCATCTCGGCTGAGATAAATAACACGGGCTTTACCGCCGCAGACAGGACATGCAACATAATCGCCAACATCAACCATTTCTGTCTCACCTTCAAAAGATTAAGTAACCTTCAAACAAACATTTCCCGTGGAGGTTTTCCTATGATCTCTCTAATCCGATTTAAGACTTCTTCTGAGGGTTTTTAGAGACAAGGCTCAACTCAACATACTCCTTTATTACAGCTTTGTTGATGAGTTTACCAGTATATCCCAATCTAAGCGCCAAGTATACAGGAATCATTCCTTTCATTGTAACCATATGTAGTAGCAGCTGATACAGCTTCGTCAAGTTGGGAGGTAAGCATTTCTGTGTCCCAAACCATGTTTCAAGGAATTTTAAGCCTTTGACCTTTAACACTAAATATCGTTTTTGATAACGTGGGAATCTTATCCGCATTGTAATCATATAAAATAGGTCGAGAAAATTTATAAAAATTTTCGATTTAAATGAAAAATATTAAGTTTTACATAGCAAATTGAGAACTACATTGACAAGAATGGGGAACACGATTAAAGTCTTAGGCACCTTCAAAGGTTCAAGGGCTGTTGATGTAAAGACAGTCTTGTTTTCCTTTTCAGATAGTGAGGGTGTAATAGAAAATGGTGATTGGTAAGGAGGTGAGAATGTGCCTTCGCATGGTGCGTTGTCTAAGGCAGGAAAAGTTAGATCTATAACCCCTAAAATGGAGTCAAAGAAGAGAAGATCTTCGGGTCCAAGAGTTAGCAACCGCAAGTCATATAATAAACGCTTCGTTTTAGGCAGAAACGGTCAATACAAGTCTGACTACAGACGCCGCAGGTGATCCTCCAATCGCGCGCATCTGAGAATTGAAAGCGAGAACCTGAAGAATTGACTAATAAAACGTTGTATGTGCTCCCCTCAAGGAGGAGAAAGAGGAAGATTTAATGAGTGGTGAAGAAGAAA
>DAOUTL010000212.1 GCA_030626685.1 Candidatus Bathyarchaeota archaeon
AACAATCGATGATAATATGGCACATAATTGTAAGAGTGTTTGATCAAGGCTTTTAACTTTTTAAATTGAACTTTTTTGAGTTCCTGTGGGTTCTTCCACTGATCCTTTTTTAATTTTAACAGATAGTAATTCGCTAATGTTTGACCGACTAATTTATTTAATTTACTCGTCAAAGTTAAAAAACTCCTTCTAGACATTTTCGTTCTTAAATTTATGCGCTGTCGCTTAGCGTGGTGTGTTCATTTATGCTTTCAATCTTTCCTTTGATTGCGCGTGCCTACGACCAGGAAGTGAGGGTAAACAATTCCATGTCTCTCTTTTATTTGCATGATTTCTAATCCGAGTTTACGAAGCTTATTGTTAATTTCGAATTTTGATGCACAAAATATCGTAGTCTCTTTCCCAAGCATTAACTGGATAATTAGGAAAGGCCAAAAGAACCAGATATATCCTTTGTATGGAAGCAGACGGTGGTGAAGTGGTATTACAGTGAACGCAAATGTTCCTTTCAGACTTAGGACATAAGAGATTTCCTTCAAAAGTTTCATATTCAGAGGGCAATGTTCTCCAATTATGCTCATAGAGATTATTAGGTCAAATGTATTCTCTTTGAAGGGCAAATTGAATATGTCTGCTTGGATAAAATTAGCATTCTTGAACTTTTTGGCGTGCTTTAGCATTCCAATACTAAAGTCAATTCCGACAATCAGTTCGCCTTTGAGAAAGGGGAGATATCTTCCTGAGCCACAGCCTAGATCTAGAATGACGACAGGCTTTTTTTCAGAGACTAATTTTTCGACTCCCCTCTTAATGTCCAGATTAGTCTGAGGGTTTTGCTCGTCGAATAAGGCATACCTTTCAGCGGTTGAGTCATACCACGCCATGTCCTTCAGTTTTAGGTTGCGTAACAACCGCTCTATCATGGAGTCTACAACCCGCCTTTGTTCTCCTTCAATTGGAAACTGCGCGTGTCTAGATTAGTCTTGGAATCAAGATTCTTCTCTTAGCGTGCTTGAACTTTTGAATTTCAAATTTACTGAAAAAGTTAAGTGTATTATGGCTTATTCTTGTAGACCTCGCTTTCGCCGTTGGAATATATCTTGTTTAAGTCGTGGAGAAAAGAAAGTTCAGTAGAATTCCATAAGTCTTGAACACCAACTACTTTTCCTTCAATGACGTTCAATCGACTTAAGTATACTGCACCATTAGCAGCTACTTTCGTTACATTAGATAATGTTTCAACATGACCCAGATATATGCCAGAACCTCTCAGCAGGCTACGAGAGAAATACCCAGAGTATATTTGTGTATGCCCCGCAGCTACATTTTTTGATAGCCATTCCGCTCCAAATACATCATAATCATCGGTATACCCTATCTCCCCGTACAAACGTAAAGCACTCATTCTATGCTTACTCAAAGACACAGACCAGCTTTCACTTTTCGTCACTTCATACACAAATGCTGTTTGAAAGAGAAAGTAGGGTACGAGCACAATCAACAGTAAAATCCAAACCCCTACTTCTGTCCGTCGCTTGGACACCAACTTGACAAGAAACTCAGCACCTAACACACACAATGGC
>DAOUTL010000177.1 GCA_030626685.1 Candidatus Bathyarchaeota archaeon
AGAGCGTGAGAGGCGTTAACATTGGGACGTGTTGCCAAAGGTGTGAAATGCAGCGTTTCTGGCTGCGGTAAAGAGGCCATACGCTCACTTTCAGCTGCAAAAGTTAAGTTAGCTGACCTAAACATCGACAGCAGCGAAAGACGTGCTTATTTATGTAAGGAACATTACAAGGAATACAAGAAGAGAACAAAAAAGGAGAAAAAGGTCGAACAGTGGCGATATAAAACTGTATAAAAACTGAAGAGCGAGGCGATTTTATGCGAATATTACAGTTGCACTCAAACTTCATCGAGTATAAGCCCATCCAGAAAGAAATAGCCATGGCTGAAGAAGCCGAAAAAAAGGAAAAGCGACTAGAAGAAATCGTCGTGTTGTTCACAGCCGTTGAAGAAGGCGACAACGAAGAAGTAGCAAAAAAAGCCGTAGACGAAGTTCAAGCATTCCTCCAAAAGCTGAAGGTAAACCGAATTTTAATCTACCCCTACGCGCACCTGAGTAGCAACCTTGCAAAACCCACAGAAGCGCTAAAAATAGTTAAAACCATGGAATCCTACGCAAACGAAAAGGGCCTAGAAACATACCGTGCACCCTTCGGCTGGAACAAACAATTCACAATATCAATAAAAGGACACCCACTCGCAGAGCAATCACGTCTCATACTGCCCGCCGAAGCGAAAGAGAAAAAAGAAGAAAAAGTTCCTGAAGCGGTAAAAGCCGAAGAAAAACTTGAGTCGTTCTGGTACATTCTCCAGCCAGACGGAAAAATGATGCCAGTCGAAGAATTCAACTTCAAAGGACAAGAAAACCTCAAAAAGTTTGCAAGATATGAAACCTCAAAAGTTAGGGCAAGCCAACAAATGCCCCCCCATGTTATATTAATGAAAAGGCTGGAAATAGCTGACTATGAACCGGGAAGCGACCCTGGAAACATACGCTGGTACCCGAAAGGACGGCTAATAAAATCCCTACTTGAGCAGTTTGTCACCGCAAAAGTGATAGACTACGGTGCCATGGAAGTTGAAACCCCAGTCATGTATGATTCTCAGCATCCAAGCCTAGCAGACTACATAGACCGTTTTCCCGCAAGACAGTATCTGCTGAAATCCGAGGATAAAGAATTGTTTTTGCGGTTTGCCGCGTGTTTCGGACAGTTCTTAATGGTTCATGATGCACAGTTTTCCTATAAACATATGCCGCTGAAGGTTTACGAATTAACCCGCTACAGTTTTAGGCGAGAAAAGAGCGGGGAAGTTGTTGGTTTAAGACGCTTAAGAGCCTTCACCATGCCAGACTGCCACGCCTTCTGCACAGACTTGGAACAAGCAAAAAATGAGTTCATAACAAGATTCAAACTATGCGTACAAGTCCTAGAAGGAATAGGATTATCCAAAAATGACTATGAAACCGCAATACGCTTCACAAAAGACTTCTACGAAGGAAATAAAAAATTCATAGCTTCTTTAGCGAAAATCTGTGGCAGCCCAGTCTTAGTTGAAATGTGGAAAGAACGCTTCTTCTATTTTAGACTAAAATGGGACTTCAACTTCGTAGACAATCAAGATAAGGCGGCTGCACTCTCCACAGACCAAATAGACGTTGAAAACGCAAAAAGATACGACATAACCTACGTTGATGAAAAAGGCGAGAGACGCTATCCGCTAATTCTGCACTGCTCTCCAAGCGGAGCAATCGAAAGATGCGTATACGCATTACTAGAAAAAGCATACAAAGAACAACAAGGCGGCAAACCACCAATGCTTCCCTTATGGCTTTCACCAACACAAGTTCGCATAATTCCAATGTCAGACAAATACCTCAAAAGGGTTGAAAAATTAGCTGAAGCAATAAAAGCGCATTGCATACGCGTAGACATTGATGATCGAACACTGACTTTACAGAAGAGAGTTAGGGAAGCAGAAATGGAGTGGGTTCCCTACATAATTGTTGTGGGACAAAAAGAAGTCGAATCAGATGTTCTTCCAGTAAGGGACAGAAAAGCCGGAAAAATACGTAAAATGAAGCTTGAAGAACTGATAAGTGAGATTGAAGAAATAGTAAAAGGCAAGCCCTTCAAGCCGCTACCCCTACCGAGACATCTTTCAAAAAGACCCCAATTCTACGGTTAACAATGTTAGAACAGCCAGATTTCTTGCAAAAAGTATATCAAACCTTAACCGAATAGACTAGATTTCTCCAGTCTGGAGGATAAAACAATTGGAAAAAGAATTACTCGTCTACATAGACGGGGAATATTATCCAAAATCACAAGCAAAAATTTCAGTCTACGACCACGGACTTTTGTATGGCGACGGAGTCTTTGAAGGAATCCGCGCATATAACGGCGTTGTCTTTAAACTCAAAGAACACATAGACAGACTGTACCGTTCAGCACGTGTAATCATGCTTAACATTTCACTAACAAAAGAGGAAACGATAAATGCTGTTTTGGAAACCTTGCGGAAAAACAATTTGCGAGACTCGTACATACGCCTCGTCGTCACAAGAGGCGTCGGCGATTTAGGAATCGACCCGAGAAAAAGTCCAAAACCAACAGTGATAATCATAACCGACTTCATAAAACTGCATTCAACCGAAGCGAAAGAGAAGGGAATAAGAGCCATGATCGTCTGGGTGAAGAGAGACCCTGTTGATGCAACATCCCACGAGGTTAAAT
>DAOUTL010000105.1 GCA_030626685.1 Candidatus Bathyarchaeota archaeon
AATAAGAGTGAAAAAAGCCATGGAGCTGTCCAGAGAGGTCAAATAAAAGAACACAAAAAGGCTCCACATCTGGTATAACACTTGCTATTAAAAGCGTCGACAAATCAAAAACTGTGGACAAAGCTAAACCGAAAAGAAGAGCCGGACCCAGATGAAAAGGAGTGAAGGGCACAACCGTTCACCTTTAACTAATCACACCCTTATGCGCTCTCTCTGAATATTAACATTCTTGAAACGAGCTGATAACGAAACATTAAATTTATTAACATTGCTGTTAATGCATTAAGGTTAAAAGGCGACTGGTAAATGTCACTTAGGTCTAAACTGAAAATAGAAAGTGTGGGGATGTTTGTAGCTTTCATCTTTTACGCACTTGTTGGAATAATATGCGTTGTTGCGTTGCCGATGGCTAATTTTCCCCCTCACGTTGGCATAATCGGCATACTAAGCCTAATAACCGCCTATGGACTGTTTAAAAGCAGGGTTTGGACTCTCTGGGTTGTCGTTGCGCTTTTCTTTATTGCCACAACGTTTTCAGCATACACGCTCTATTGCGCTTTTGGAGAAGACTTACTTCTTGACATAAGCATAATTGCATATCTCGTTCTAACGTGGATCTTCACAGCCTACACAGCAGCGAAAAGAAAAACCCTAGAAAGCTAAACGCTAAATCCCTTCAAAAGTTACCTGTTCCGGATAGGTCGGATCAAAAAAGGTTTTAACATTAGCCTATTACAAGCCATATTTCCCAGCATCGCTGAAAACAAAAGTATTACTGCAATAATTGGGAGCAACTTAACCGCAGACCTCATTTCCCTCTTAATTTCATGTTTCACCTTACTATAGGTGAAGGGTAAGGGTCCCACCAAAGAATTCACAATTCTCTGTTGCCTGGTACCATTATCAAGTTTTCCTACGCTCTCCCCGATCCTGACGCCACCATGGGTTGCGATGGAGTAAGCGAGAAACTCAGTTAACACAACAATGATAAGAATAGTTACGTTAACTATGTCATACTTTAGCGTGTGTGCTATACTCTCGTATGTTGCGCCGTATATGAGACCAATGAGAGCAACCCTTCCAACTAAGATGATCTGAGGAGCCCTGCACCGAACAAACCTGAAACTATCTGAAGCCCTGCGCCCGCAAGAAAGTTCCACGCAAACAAGGACAGCGTTGCCGCAACAAAACCGTAAGCAAAAGTGCTAAGGACGGGGGATAACTCAGGCAGGAGAGCTCTTAGTGTTGAGGAACCAATTTCCCTTAGAGGTTCAAAAAAGAAGGATAGGACAAAACCCGCAAGTAAAGAGGCGCACGCATAGAAATACATACGGATAATCGATTGAACAGTCTTCACTGCTATTCCCGTTGCGCTTCTTTTAAATCTGATGCTTCCACAATTATCGCAACGTCTTTAATGCCTAGAGGTCTATTGGTTGCCTTCAGAACCAGACGGGCCCTCCACCCACATTCTTCACATTCAAACTTTGGAGGAAGTATCCCCATGTGACCCCACAAGTCTCCGCTCATAGCTCTCACTCTGCGGACCTTGGGGCTCTTACATCTTGGGCAGATCTGGATGTCGACGAGTCTCCCTTCCTTCTCCAAGTCTTCTAAAACCTTGATCAGATCAAAGAGTACTTGGCTTTCAGTCTCCTCTTCCTTAAGTACCATGAGCTGCTTCAGTCTCTTCTTCTTCCTCTTATTCTTTTCGGCTTTCCCCATCTGGTGCAACCCCGTAGTTTTCGACAAATAATAGTTGGATATCGGGAAAATAGGTCTTCTGGTACACTCCTTTACATTAGTACAGTCGTTTACAAATATTCATAAATACTTGATAAGAAAATCTTCTAATAGTGAGTGATACTGTTTGAAGCGTAACGAAATCTTATCCGTATCTTTTCTTGTAATGGTCTTTGCCTGCTCATTCTTCGCTGTAACCTATTTACAAGTCAGCATAGTTGGCTCGCCGACCGTTTCAGACGTTGATAATGCTCAACCCTTCATTGTTTCTACGCCTCTAATACTTGGGGTGGGCTTTCATGAAGACTCACGCCTTCTTAACCAGTCGACAAGGATAGAAATTTACAACTTCGTTAAGAATAACCCGGGGATCCACTTCAGAGGTATATGCGGCAACTTAGGCTTGCCTGTTGGGGCAGTGCAGTATCATCTGGGACTCTTGACCGGAGCTGGTTTACTTTTGGTTTATCGTGACAGGCAATTTAAGAGATATTTTGAGACTAGGAGATTTAGAGAGACCGAGATGAAGATAATTTCACTCCTGAGACACAAGACAGTGCGAAGGATTTTGGCTGTCTTATCGGAAAGCGATTCAATTTTTCACAAGGATTTAGCTCTCAAACTTGGTATATCCTCCCAAGCCCTGACTTGGCAAATGAATCGTTTAAGGAAAACGGGGCTCGTCGACACTGTGAAGGAAAGAATAAAAGTGAAGTACTTCTTGAACGAAGAAAACGCAATGACGGTGAAAAGCTGTCTTTGTGTGACATGAGTTTGGAGTTAAAAGAAATGCTGAACGATTCTGTTTCATGGCATTTTTCAAACTACTAAGTAGTTCGTCTTCTGAAGAGATGTACTGTAACCTCTTCGTCAGCATCAATAAACTGTTGGTTTTCAGCTATCTCAACGAAGCCATCAGCCTTTGCAAGGGTCGTTATCGCTCCAGAAAGCCCCACTGGAACAGGCTCAGCAATCAACCGATTTAACTCATCACGCTTCAGCTTAACCATGATAAACGTTCGTCTCCCCCTTGCTGGAAACATCCGCATCGCCGCAAAAGCCTTCACCTTCAAAGCCTTCTCCACTTTTCTCCCAGCCATGCCCTGAATTATCGGACGCACAAGCAGATGGAAGATTAGCAACGCAGAGGTCGGATGGCCTGGAAGCGAAAAAACAGGTTTTCCATCTATTAACGCCACAGTTGTGGGTTTTCCAGGTTTAGTGGCGATTCCACAGACAATCACGCCTGGTTTTCCAAGGGAATTTAATGTTTGTGGCATAACGTCTTTTGGGCCTACTGAGACTCCGCCTGAAGTTATGACAATGTCTGCAGGTGCCAACGCATGCTTTAACGCCTTCTGCAGCTCCGCCATGTCGTCTGGAAAAACTCCAAGATATAACGGTTTTCCGCCGCTTTCCAATACCGCTGTGCTTAAACTGTAAGCGTTTATATCATAAATTTTTCCACGGGAAAGCTCTTTACCAGGTTCGACTATTTCTGCGCCTGTTGAAAGGACGGCTGCGCGTGGAACAGAATAAACCCTGACTTTCGCCAAACCTAATGCAGCCAAAGCGCCTATTTCCCGTGAATGCAGTTGCTGTCCAGCTTTTAGAACGGTTTCGCCTTTCTGGATGTCTGCTCCAGCTTTCATGACGTTTTCATCTTTAGCTACAGCGTTGTAAACATGAACTTCATCGTTTTTTCGCACAGTATGCTCAACCATTACAACTGCGTCTGCGCCTTCCGGCATTGGTGCTCCGGTGACAATTTCAGCAGTTGTTCCACACGTGATTTTCACTTTTGGCAGTTCTCCAATGTTCACCATTCCACAAACGTTGAGCCTTATGGGCTTGTTTTCTTCGGCGCCGAATGTGTCTTCCGCCTTTACTACATATCCATCAACAGTTGAGCGATTAAAGGGTGGAATATCCATGGTAGCGTTTATGCCTTCTGCAAGAACACGGTTATGGGCTTCTAAAAGCGGGACCTCTTCAACACCTAAAGGCTTCGGTTTAAAATGTTGCTGAATAACTCGTCGTGCTTCATCAAACGTGAGGAGTTTTCTAAACACTTTCATCAACCACTTCTATGCTGTCAAACATGTGTACTGTGACAAGCTCTCCTTCCTCTAAACCTTCTCTGTTTTCTGGAACAATAACATAGCCGTTAGCCTTCGTCATTGTTGAGATTACTCCTGAACCTAAGGTGCTTACGGGTTGCACGAAAACCTCTTCACCGCGTTGTGATGCGTGCACGCGGACAAAGCTTCTTCTTCCAAGGGCTGTGGAAACTCTCCGCGTTATTTTAGCCTTAACCACTGGTCTAAACTCCTGTTTTAATCCCAGCATTTTACATATTAATGGTCTGGCGAAAACCTCAAACCCCATCATCGCCGCCACGGGATTGCCGGAAAGAATTATTATTGGCTTTTTGTCTGCTATGGCTAGGGCTGTTGGCATGGCTGGGCGCATGGCTATGCCGTGAACAATTACGCCTGGTTTTCCAGTGCTGTTAACGGTTGCTGGAACAAGGTCGGAGGCTCCAACACTTGTCCCGCCTGTGGTGATTATTGCATCTGCCTTTTCGAGTCCCACTTTTAGCTTTTCTGAAATCTCATTAACGTCATCTTTTGCTATGCCTAAATCCAATGGTTCAGCGTCCAGTTCTTGACATAAAGCTGAAAGGATAAGCCTGTTAACCTCAAAAATTTGGTTTTCCCGTGGTTTGCTGCCTATCTCAACCAGTTCGTTTCCTGTAGCTAAAATAGCAATTTTCGGCTTATCCACAACCTTAACTTCTGTAATTCCTAACGCAGCTATCAATCCTAAATGTTGAGGTTTTAAACGTGTGCCAGCCTTTACGGCAACCTCTCCCTTTGAAACGTCTTCACCCCTTTTTGAAACGTTTTCTCCGGGCGTCACCGGAATCCAAACCTCAATTTTGTCATTAATTCGCTTAGTGTTTTCCAACATTGTCACAGCGTTTGCACCTTTGGGAATGGGGTTGCCAGTCCACACCTGCTTTAATTGCTTCTCGCCTACTTCATCTCCTTCTGTGATTTGGAGAGCTTTCGGCTTAAACTGTGAAGCCTCAAAAGTGTCTTCGGCTCTGACGGCGTATCCGTCCATGGCTGACCTGTCAAATCTCGGCAAGTCTTCATCTGCAATTATGTCTTCTGCTAGAACACGGTTTAGAGCCTGATGCACGGGAACCGTGACAGTTTTCAACTTTTCAATTTTTAATTGGTCAAAAAACTTTTGCAATGCCTC
>DAOUTL010000043.1 GCA_030626685.1 Candidatus Bathyarchaeota archaeon
AATATCATGTCTGAGTGAACCACAACCCATGGGCTTGGATTCTCAATTTGGCATACGTATATGGTTTTCTTTCCTTTAAGCTTGGCATAGAAAAGTTCCATGCACGTTCCAGCCGAAAGCCTCGGTAAATAAGCAATTAGAACATCGCATTTTTCAATGTCCTTTAAGTCCCTTCTTATGAAGTCAGCCGCTGGAACCCTATTCCACCAGCCCGGCTCAGTTCCCGCATATATGACTTTCTCACGCTGCCAAGGGTCAACGGGTTCGTAACCGCAACGGATGCAGATTTCGCGAATAAAATCCCTGTATGACTGCTCTGTCTCCACGCCCTGAATCGGACCTGAAATGAAAGCTTTTCTCTTCACGACAAGTCTCTCCTCACATTTCGTTACATTTGAAAGGAAAGAATTAAGAGTTTAAATGTATATTTTGGTTTTCCTAAGTAAATAATTACAAGGAAGCTTAACATTTGGGATTCGTTGACCCTTTAACGGCGCTGGTTGTTTCATTCTGTTTTCTTGGAGTAATGCTATATAAACGTGTGAACCTCGGAATAACCTTGAACGCAACAGCCTTGCTTTTAGCTTCACTTTCACTTAACTGGCAAAAAATTCCAACAGTAATTTTTGAAACCACCGTTGATTTACTCACGATTTCAGTTGTACTTGCAACCTTCGGAATAATGCTGCTAAGCCAACTCTACAAAGAAACAGGAATTATTAACAATTTAAGCCATAGTCTAAGCAGAATAATTAACAATTCCAAGATTGTGTCAAGCGTTCTCCCAGCTGTCATAGGATTTCTCCCAGTTGCCGGCGGAGCATTGATGTCAGCGCCGCTCGTGGATTCTGAAGCGGAAAAACTCGGATTAAAACCTGAAAAGAAAGCTTACGTAAACGTGTGGTTTAGACACGCCATTTTTCCAGTTTATCCAATAAGCCAGATTCTCATAATCACAGCAGCACTCACTGGAATAACTATACCCTCAATAATTACGCGTCAGATTCCAGTGGTTATCGCCATGATAATCGTTGGATACATTATCGGTTTTTGGAAAACTCCCAACGTAAAGAACAAGGAAAACTCAAAAATGAAAAACAGCTTAAACTCGGATTTAAAACGTTTTTTCACATCCTTCTCTCCAATTCTAGCGACAATAGTTGTGGTTGTCGTTTTAGATTTAACTGGTTTCGGCTCAGCTAAACAAAGCTTCGATGTGCTAATAGCAACGTTCATAGGACTAGCGGTTTTGATTGCAATTTCTAAGCTAAGCCTCAAAGTTTTCGCAAGCCCTCTCAAAAGCTGGGGAATCTACGGAATCACATTCGCAGCCTACGGCGCATTCTTGCTGAGAAACACAATGGTTACAACAGGAATCTCTGAAATTTTTAAAACACTAGTGACAAACGGAAGCGTCGACATCATCTTGCTGTTAACTGTTGCCCCGGCTGCCTTGGGATTTCTCACAGGTTCACCTTCGGGGGGAATTGCCATAAGCGTCTCAATTTTGACTGGAATTCTAACTTTTTCGCCTAAAACGGCAGCAATGATTTACACGAGCGCTTATCTCGGATATTTAATTGCACCAACACACCTTTGTTTCACGTTCACAGCGGACTATTTCAAGTGTTCACTTGGCAAAGTCTACAAGTACATGATTCCTTCATTTTTAATCTCATTCACAACAGCACTACTGATCTATTTCCTAGTTTAGAATTTTTAATAAAAAATGGTGCCGAGGACCCTAGATTTAAACTGGAAATTGAACAGTGCCCTTTAGACTTAGAGTTCTTGAAGCCCTTAAGGATGGTCCGTTTCTCTCCGCGAATTATGTGGTTATCATATCAACACAATTGGAAAGTAACGGAGAAAGATGGAAAATTCTCGTAAGGATTAAATTTCTCATGACACACTTTTTTAACAACAAGAAAGGAAAACGAGTACTATGGAAACGTTTAATAGGTTACACATATCAGTATATTTGTAACAGAAGGTATGCGTACGTGAAAACTCAGGAGGAATTTTCATATCAAGTATCCAGTAAAGTTTCAAAGTCAACATACATGAAGATGAAACGGTTGATTGACGCTGGTATGTTTCTCAACTTCTCAGACTTCACAAGAAAAGCAATTGAAAACGAACTTGAACGGCTTGGAGAAACTGAAATCCTCAGCATTAGAGACGCTTCAGTTGAAGAGGCCAGAAAGTTGATAGAGGACTATATAGACCAACATCAAGGACCAGTTTATCCAAGCGACATAGCCGACCATTACGGTTTAGAAATTGAAACAGTCTTCGAAGCGGTCAAGCAATTAAAAGCTATGGGTAAAGTGAAAGAGGCAGAGTGAAATGGCTGTCCACATCAAAGCTGGCGACTGCATCATAGGGAAAAGACTTGTATATGAAGCTAGAAAAGCTCCACCTTCATCCCTTGTCAGAAAAAGCGGAAAACATCGAGGAGTCAGAGGAAAACTATACGACGCAAAATGCTGGATAGAAACCCCAATTCAAAAAGCCTAGACGCTAAATTAAAACTCAACTTTCAAATGATCAAAAGCTAACATGCAAATAAACTATTTGAAAACCCCTTCCCTAAAGGGTAGGTGTTCACCATCAGCAAGAACGAGATTCATTCTGTCATTAAGATTTCTTTTCCTCAGCTTTCTCAGCATCCCGAGCGCACGGGAAAGTCGTTAATGTAACCTCTTTGAATAGATTTGATTATGAGTTGTGGAGTCTGTCTGTAGTGCCGAGGGCCGGGTTTGAACCCCCAACAAGTGGAGATATCTCCCGCACAACCCCTCTTTTTTCTATAGTAATGTTTCGGAGTTCCTGAACATATTATTTTTGTTTTCCAAAGTCTTAGTGATTAGAAAGATAATTGCTAAGGAAAAAGGAAAAAAATATAATGAAGATTATGTCTACTATTGAATAAGGTGATATGAAGATGGAGCGCGGTGTAGAAGCGTATGTTTCGAGAGAAATTCTGAGAGTTTTCAGTGGGTACACATTGGTAGCGACGAATGAAACGCTCCCGGGACGAATCAAGATCGACTTTCACCTAAGAGATAAGAATAATACCGATGTATTTTTGGAAGTGTCAGCGCGCAAAATAGAACGTTCCATGCTTAGTAAAATACTCAATTTATACTCTTCGCTGTCTAATGTGGAACCACCTCTGAAGAAGTTTGAGCTAATTATTGTAGGCTCTGAGGTTGCTAACTCGGTAAGAAAGGAGCTTGAGGGCCTTCCTATTCGGTTGATTACCTTTGAGGAGTTGGGAATTACTCAAAGAAAGTTGAAGGAAATCGAAGAGGAGCAGAGGCAGCTCAGAATTCGCAAACTGTCACCTGAAGAAGCAAGATTAGTAGCCAGATGGGAAGCTGAAAAGAAGACTGTGATTCGAGCAATGGATGTTCAGAATGCCTTGCATTGCTCGCCTGATTATGCTTACTTTCTGCTTCATAAGCTCGAACGTAAGAAATGGATTGAAAGGGTAAATACTGGCGTTTATCAATTTGTACCGGCAGCATACGGTTATCCTGAGAAAATCCCGCCTGCTAATGCTTTTGTCGTCGGCACAGCTTTTGTTGAACCATACTATTTCAGTTACTACACGTCGAACAGCCACTACGGTTTTACCACTCAAATGCCGTTCACTTTGTTCATTGCGACTACGAAGAAGAAGCCCAAAGTTGAATGGCAGGGTGTCACTTTCAAATTTGTGACATTATCTGAGCGCAAATTCTTTGGATATCGACTTGAGAGAACCTTTGATGCCGAGGTTTACATGGCTGAACCTGAGAAGTCTTTGGTTGATTCGTTTGACAAGCCACATTACGCTGGCGGAATAGAGCAACTGGCAAGAATCACTTGGCGAGGCCTTGCAAGGATTGACCAGAGCAAGTTGGTGGATTACGCTATCAGAATGAAATCACATGCCTTGGTTCAAAGACTCGGGTTTATCATCGACTTTTTGACAAGAGAAGGACTTGTTAGACCGATGCCATCAGATCTTAGGAGATTGTTAAGAGGTTGTGTTGGAAAAGCACCGCTTTATCTTGATTCGCGAAAGCCAAAGACAGGTTCGTTCTCCAAGGAATGGAGAGTCGTTAGTAACGTATCCAGAGATCAACTACTGAGCGAAATTGAGGTGAGGTGAAAATAGATGTTGGATAAGAAGCATGTGACGTTCTATGCCAGATCAAGCAAAGTGCCTTTGGATGTGGCTGAACGAGATGTGATTTTAACCTATGCTTTGCGGGTCTTGTCAGAGAGCATTTTGTCGAGGTTGGCTTTCAAGGGTGGCACCTGTTTAAAGAAGGTATATTTTGGGAATATTGGAAGATTCTCGATGGATCTTGACTTCACGAGTTCAGGCATGCCACTCGAAGAGCTTAAGCAGGGCCTTAGGAAATCGTTGGGTAAGCAGAGTTATTATGGCATAGAATTCAAGATCATTGAGGAAAATGTTAGAACGAGATTTGGCGTAGGCGATGAGTCTTACTTGGCTGTAGTCCATTATGCTCACAGTTGGAATGCTAAAGAGTTTATGCTTGAAGTCAGCTACAGAGAAGATTCGCTTCTGCCTCTTCAAGAGGCGCTACTTTTCGATGAGATGTATTTCAAGTTCTGTGAATTTCCAACGTTCGCTGTAAGATGTTTACAAAAGGAGGAGTTGCTGGCAGAGAAGTTACGAGCTACATTTCAGAGGATTCGAGCAAGGGATGTGTATGACCTTTACTTGTTTTCGGGGAGGCCATTTGATAAAGACTTGGTGAGAAAGCTTGTCGTTGTTAAATGCTGGAATGTTCGAGAACCTTTCAGTCCAGAGGCGCTTCTGAAAAGCATATCTGAGGCTCAGTATGACTGGGATAACCTTCAGCGATTGGTGAGAAGGGGAGATCTGCCCTCTCAAGAGATTGTGACCAGGAAGGTGATCAGCGAATATGCGTTTCTTGAAGACTTGGACAGTGATCTACTTAGAATCGTCAATGATTCCAAGGCTCATAAAGAGAAAGAGCTGGTTGCGAGGATTTTGGGAAAAAAGATGTTCGTCTAATTGGCGGAGTTGCCGATATATCGGTAACGTTTGACCTTTAAATATCTTACCGATATGTTCTCTGCATTGTTGTGTAGATTATCATTCGACGAACTAAACTCACGATGCGTTGTTGGTTTTCAGCTGATAAGGTGATGTCTCCCGCACATCTTTCTTTTTTCTGTATGGTGTGGCTCAGTGTAAGTTGTTTTGCTCAACAGCATTGAGCATTTATATGCCCGATTGAGCATCAGCTTGAGACTTTTACAGGAATTTAATAGAGTTACCCAAAAATGGCATACAACGTTAAAATCGATCGATTGACGCGATCTACGAGGTTTCAGGAAAGAACAATTACAGTTTTGTTGACAGTTTATTTATAAATAGTTTGTCAATGAAGTTGCAGCTCACCTTGAGACATTGGAAGGCCACAATGGAATACCACAGGACAAAAGACATCCTCTACGTCATGCAGTTGCTCGGCCACAAAAACATCAAAAACACGCTGCTGTACACACAGTTAGTGAAATTCAAGGAAGATGACGAGTTCATCTGCAAAGTGGCGAGAACACCAAACGAGATTAAAGAACTGATAGAAGCAGGATTTGAATACATCTGCGATTCGGATGGTCTTAAATTTTTTCGTAAACGAAAGTGAACTGTCGCGGGCTTATCCCACAACAACATTAAAGTGCCGAGGGCCGGGTTTGAACCGGCGACAACCCGGTCTTCAGCTTCGCCCTCAAGTGAAACCATAATGAGTCGGGCGCTCTCCCAGGCTGAGCTACCTCGGCTATCAATTCAAAAAAGGCAGAAATTGTTTTAAAGTTTTCTGAATCAACTACCGGAAAAGATGGAGTGCAAGCTTCATTTTCTCACTTTTACCAAAGGGGGAGAAGGGAGAAAGCGTGTATAAACCTCCCAACATGCATCCATGTTCGGTTTTGTGAGAAGGGAATAGAAAAACCTTATGGAACATTGGTTTCATAAAATCAGATTCAAAATCCTAATTTAGGATACAGTAAACACTTAAAATGGCAGATAATGGACCAAGAGATAACCAATAAAAGCGAACGCCAGAAAACACAAAAATGCTAAAACCCTGTCAACCTCCGATCTCTCTTCCAAGCCTTCATCCTTCTCCAAACTTTCCAAGATCATCCAATCCGCTTCTTTATTCAAGATCCTCAAGGAAAAATTTTATGAAACAGAAATAAGTATTTCAAATTCAACAGCAAAGATTATGAGAGTTAAAACACAATTTAAAATGGATGAAACGGCGGGCCCGTAGTCTAGCTAATTAGGATGGCTGTATTTCTGAGAAAAGAGGTTTGAGAGACCTCTAATAGGGAACTACTGCGTCTCTTGCAATATTATCTTAAATCATGTTTCAATTTCTCAGAAGTGAGATTAGGAAGGTGCCGACAGCGAACACAAACAGCCCTACTAAGAGAACTTCGATTAGATCATCTTTTGATCCTCTTAGTTCGGCGAACGTTGTATATTCCCTAGACTTGTAGCCCAGTTTTATCGCCACTTCACTAGCCGCTTTAGTGATGGTTCGGTATCCACTCGCCATGCCTTTTCACTTCCGTTGTGTTTATTTGGGGCGCCATATCATTGTTCGCCACCGAGTATTTGTGCGATTGTAGCAGTTCCGAGCACCAACAAGAAGAAAGTCATAAGCGCCCCAAGTGCAGATTCTGGGGAGACAGGTCTTTCTCCTTTTCCGCTTTTCTCCAAATCTTTCAAAAATCCAGCAATTATCTTGTCTACAAGTTCATTTCTTGACGAGGCTGCTCCTTTTACAACTAGAGCATCAAGTGCATCGACACGTTCTTTTGGTAGAGTTATTATTACCCTCACGTTTTGCATCTTCTAGCCATCCATAAGTCATCTCTGCGATATAAAAATGTCATCAGAAATATATAAACATATAAACATTGTGCAAAAAAGGAATCATTACTGATGACCATGAATTTATAAAGGAGAAGTAGCTAAAACTGTTTTCATCTAATCCACAAGCAGGTTGAGGTTCTGTTGAGAGTTGCTTTTTCTTCAGGAGAACAGCGCAATTTTGTGGAGGAAGTGAAGAAGCGATCCCACTTGAGCTTGAGGAAGCTTTGCTTGCTTCACGGAGATAGATTAAGGGTTAGCTATTCTGCAATGAAGAAGTATGGAAGGGAGGAATCTCTTCCTCCTCTGTATTTGGTAAAGGAATTATGCCGAATTGCCGGTCTATCTTTCGAGAACTTAGAGATTGAGGAACTGGTTCCTGATAATTGGGGTCGTGTAAAGGGTGGAAAAAAGGGCATAGAGGCAATGTTTGCTAAGCACAGAGAAAAGCTGTGGAAATGGAGAGCGAAGGGAGGTAAAGCCGCTCGGAAAAATCTATTGCTATGTCCAACTAAGAAGGAGGTTCTTCTCCCTTCCTTAAATGAAAAGTTATCTGAGCTTATAGGAATCCACTTGGGTGATGGAACCCTTACAAGGTATTTCCTTAAGATATCGCAGGATCCCCGATGTGATTTGCCGTACGTCTTGTACATCAAGGATTTAATCGAGGATTTATTCGGAGCATCGCCCGCTATTAGAAAAGAAAAAGGTAGGAACTTGATCTACGTTCAGCTTTTTTCGAAAACGGCGTGCGAATACCTGCACAAAAAGTGGAAATTGCCTTATGGAGACAAGGTTAGGGGAAAAGCAGCGATACCTGACGTGATTATGGAGAACAAGGATATGGCTATTGCATGTTTGAGAGGGCTTATGGATACGGACGGTAGCGTTGCTAAGGACGGGAATACCATTTCAGTCAGGTTTTATTCGTATAATGGAATACTTGTGGATCAGGTGGAGAGAATTGGCAGATCATTGGGGATATTCACTTTTAGAACCGCTTTTGAAACGGGAACAAAATCTTGGAGAAAAGTGATCAAATATTTTCGCATCGTGGGAAGTTCAAATCTGAGGCATGTAGTTAGATTTCACCTGAATTTCACTAAGAAAAAGTTGCTGCGTAAAGAAGAAGTAACGAAGTATTACGAAAAGTATAAAGGAGTTCGTCTGCCGTTTAAAATTACTGGGCCGGTAGTCTAGCTGGTTAACTCGTTTAGAGGTCAAGGGACATCGCCCTCACGCGGCGAAGATCGCCGGTTCAAATCCGGCCCGGCCCATTATGGAAAGAACGTAAAAGAATGTAGGTCCGTTGAAGCTGGATAATGAAGGTTATTTCTTTAAGGAAGATCAAAGTAAAGTGTAAGCATTTTTGGGGTATTTGAGAAAGCGTCTGAAGGATGTGGCAATTCTTGATGGGTGCTTAACATGTGGCAAAATGATTGATTGTATAATTCACTGAAAGATTGTATAATTCCTTTTAATACATTAGTTAAAGAATAAATATCTTGTAAGACTTTATTTCCGTCGGTGAATTGCGCTTGTTTCCGGTTAGAGACATAAATCGGGCTTTAACTACACCCCATGTTAACCGCACGTTGATACTGGTTAACGTAATTGTTTTTCTGGTGATGTTGCTCTCTGATTATGGTCTGATAGATAGCAGTTTTGCTTGGGACATAGGAGAAAAATTCGCAATGACGCCGTACTACATTATTCACGGGGAAAAACTTTACACGCTCTTCACGTCGATGTTTCTGCACGCCGGATTTTTCCACCTATTTGGGAATATGCTTTACCTCTACATTTTTGGAGACAACGTGGAAGACGTTTTTGGACATGTGAACTATCTGGTTTTCTACATGGTCTGTGGATTAGCAGCAAGCTTCACCTATACAATCAGCATAATGGATCCACAACTGTACATGACGCCGGTTATAGGCGCTTCAGGAGCCATTGCAGGAGTGTTAGGCGCATACCTTGTCTTATACCCTAAAGCCAGAATCTTGACGTTAGTTTTCCCGGTAATTGTGCCCATACCCGCGATGTTTTTCTTAGGATTCTGGTTTTTAATGCAGTGGCTTTATGCGTTTTTCGAAGTTGGAGGCAACGTTGCTTGGTGGGCGCATATCGGCGGTTTTATAGCAGGAATTATTTTAGCCTTAACTTTTGGACTGAAAAGGAAAAAGGCTCGAGAATCACGTTTTTCGCTTGTAACTGGATAGATTTCGGGGTCTGCCCGTCATGAGTTCCTCATCTGCATAAGTTCAGACTGGGACGACTACATCATCCCCCAAGATATAAGCGGAGAACAAACAAATAAGCTTTCTACAAGGCTACTGTTTTATTTTCTTGTCAAGTGCCTTTATTGTCCCAGAAATTGTTAGAACATGTATGGCTGCTGGTTTATCCCGTATTTTGGTTATGGACACCAACGCTGCTCGAACCATTTCAACCGTTGTATGCATGCTACGTATAACAGCAACCCCTTTTTCAGCATCATAACCAATCAGTGCCAAGCCAGACCGACTTGCACCGTATTCTCCATAGAGCTTTAAAACAGCATCCCAAACAGCATCCATGAGTTCCCTTGGGCTAAACGTTTCATCAGAATCTAT
>DAOUTL010000006.1 GCA_030626685.1 Candidatus Bathyarchaeota archaeon
AAATGGAGTTTCTTATGAAGATTTTTGATAGATTTGGACCAATTGTAATTTTCTTTTTTGCTCTGACGCCTTTGCCTGATGATTTGCTTTTCATTCCGCTTGGCGTTATACGTTACAGTCTTATTCGAGCGTTTATTCCCGCTTTAATCGGGAAAGTCTGTATGAATTTCATCGTAGCCTATAGTGGCCGCTTTTCGATACAAATTATTAGGGATATTTTTGGTGTGGAGAGTGGTTGGGTATCTACATTGATTGGTATGGTTCTTGCAATAGTTTTGCTGGTAATAGTGTTTGTTATAATGTTTAAGGTTGATTGGGAGAAGCTTTTTGAGAAGTATGTGGCTAAAGAAAAGGATGGTGGCGGAAAACTTGAGAGTGATAGCTGACCCAGAAAAGCGTGGAGATATCCCCCGCAAACTTCTCTTTTTTTTCTGTTGTTGAAGATCTTGATCATACACGTATCAAAACAAGATGTTTGATGGCTGGTGAGAAGAGAAACAGACAAAGCGCGTGCCTCCAAGGGCGTCATATGCCCATCAAGCATTGAACTATGCTTCTTTTCTTTAGCATAAAGGTGAAATCATCATCAAACTCATTGCACGATTTTTAATTTTAATTCCTCCTTTCTTGATATTTGCGTTTGTTTCATAATGCTTCTCCATCCAGAGATTTCTGGTTTGTTGTCTTATTTCCTCATACAGCCATGTTAATGCGATGTGCTAAAACCGCGCAGGTTTTTCACCAAAACTTCCACGCTAAACTATCCATGTATTCATTTAGCGAACGAACAGTAAGCTTGTTGCTGTTGCTTTGCTCCAGCACTTTCGTGAGGGCTGAAGCCAACTCAAGGTTTGTCACAACTGGAATGTTAAATTCAATAGCCAATCTTCGGATAGTGTATTCGTCTTTCAGGATGTCTGAATATTTTCCAGCGGTATTCGGCATCGGTATATTAATTACTAAATCTATTTTTCCCTCTTGAAGGTAGTTAACAATGTTTGGGTTCTTACCAACTTCTCTGACTTTATGCAGAACAGAGATGTTATCTATTCCAGCGTTACGCAAGGTTTCAGCGGTATGCTCTGTTGCATATATTTTGAAGCCCATTTTCCTGAACGCCTTTCCCAAGGACACAATCTTCTTCTTTAACTCGTCGCTGCCAACTGTTATCAGAACTGAACCGCCAGTTGGTGGAATTTTGAAATCAGCTGACTGCAACGCCTTTAAGAGAGCGTCTGCAAAGTTTTCTCCTAAACAGGCTACTTCCCCCGTACTTAGCATTTCAACTCCGAGAACAGGGTCAGCTCCGCTTAAACGCATGAAGCTGAACTGAGGGACCTTCACACCCACATGCGAGATAGGTGGTAGTTCGGTGACTCCAACGTCTTTAAACTTTTTATCCAACATCGCCAAGGTGGCAAGTTCTATCAAGTTGACCCCTCGGGTTTTGCTGACGTATGGCATTGACCTTGAAGCACGCAAATTGCATTCGATAACGTAAGTAACTCCGTCTTTCACAAGAAATTGAATGTTGTAGGATCCCTTGATTTCAAGGGCTTTCACGATTCTATAGGTGTAGTCTTTAATGGTTTTCAGTACGCTGTTAGGTAGTGTTTGGGTTGGAATTCCCATAGTTGCGTCGCCGCTGTGAACTCCAGCGTTTTCAACGTGTTCAATAATCGCTCCGATCAACACGTCTTCGCCGTCGGATACGCCGTCAACCTCAACTTCCTTAGCCTTCTCCATAAACTTCGAGATTACGACAGGATGTTCTCGTGAAACTTTAGTTGCCAGTTTGAGATAGTTCTCTAATTCGTCTTCCTCATAGGCAACTCTCATGGCAGATCCTGACAAAACGTAGCTAGGACGGATGAGAACTGGATACCCGATTTTTTCAGCGAATTTTTTGGCGTCTTCTGTCGTTGTTAGTTTACTCCATTCTGGCTGGAGAATCCCGAGTTGATCTAGGAGGGCACTAAACTTCGATCGATCTTCTGCACAGTCTATGCTTTGACCCGACGTGCCCAGCAGTTTTACACCGGAATTGGCTAGCTTTAGGGCTAGGTTGTTTGGAGTCTGTCCTCCAACGCTTGCTATGACACCGAGGGGACTTTCCTTATCATATATGTCTAAAATTCTCTCTAAGGTCAATTCTTCAAAATAGAGCTTATCGGACATGTCATAATCCGTTGAAACCGTTTCAGGGTTATAGTTGACCATTATGGCTTCTTGAATTCCATTCTTCTTGAGTGCCCAAATAGTGTTGACTCCACACCAGTCAAATTCAACGCTTGACCCTATTCTGAAAACGCCTGCTCCGAGAACCATAACTTTGCTCTTACCCGAGTGAAAATCTATGTCATCTTCGTCTCCGCCGTATGTTAGGTAAAGATAATTTGTTTTAGCTGGCCATTCAGCGGCTAGGGTGTCTATTTGCTTAACCACGGGAACTATGTTCGCTTCTTTTCTCAGTTTTCGTATAGTCATTTCGTCTGTTTTGAGGCAAATTGCGATTTGCTTATCTGAAAATCCGAGGCGTTTTGCCTCTTTAATTGTTTCTAGGGCGTCATCATCTTCTAAGTTCATAGAGTGCAGTTTCTTCTCCATGTTGACGATGTTTTCAATTTTGTGTAGAAAGAAGGGGTCAACGCCGCTTAGTTGGTAAATCTCTTCAATTGAAACGCCCTTTTTCAGGGCTTTGGCTATCTTGAAAAGCCTTTCATCTGTGGGGTTGGCTAAGACGTCTTTTATCATCTCTGTTGATTCATAGTCTGCGTCCTCGGAATTGCAAACCAATCCTACTTTTCCAATGTCCAGCATGCGAACCGCTTTCTGTAGCGTTTCCTCAAAGCATCTTCCAATAGCCATAACTTCTCCAACAGACTTCATCTGCGGACCAATATGCCTGTCCACATTCCTGAATTTTTGCAGGTCCCATCTTGGAAACTTAACCACGACATAGTCTAGGGCTGGTTCAAAGCAAGCGGTCGTAGCCCCTGTAACCATGTTAATCAGTTCGGGAAGCAGATAACCAATCGCCAGTTTAGTTGCTATGTAAGCTAAGGGGTAACCTGTCGCCTTACTTGCAAGCGCAGAGCTTCTCGACATCCGCGCATTCACTTCAATAGCACGGTGCTCCTCTGATTTTGTATCCAAAGCCCATTGAATGTTGCACTCACCAACTATACCTAAACTTTGTATGACCTTTATGGAAGCCAAACGAAGCAAGTGATATTCACGGGTGTTTAATGTTTGGGTGGGGGCTACGACCATGGAGTCTCCGGTGTGAACTCCCATAGGGTCGATGTTTTCCATGCTGCAGACGGCTAGGCAATTGTTAGCGTAGTCTCGCATGACTTCGAACTCTATTTCTTTCCAGTGACCCACGTATTCTTCGATGAGCACTTGCGATATCATGCTCTGGGCTAAGGCTCGATTAACTATTTCCTTTAATTCACTATCGTTGTGTGCTACACCCGACCCTTTACCGCCTAGAATATACGCCACTCGAACGATGACAGGATACCCTATTTCCTTAGCAGCCTTGATGGCTTCTTGAAGGGAGGTGGCGGATTTGCTTCTAGGTATTGGAATGTCTGCCCGAATCATTGCTTGCTTGAAGAATTCTCTGTCTTCGGTGTCTTCTATAGCTTTGATGGGTGTCCCCAAAACTTTAACATCATATTTCTTGAGAATGCCTCTTTTTGCAAGCTGAACTCCGCAATTTAGTACTGTTTGCCCTCCGAATCCTAAAAGAATTACGTCAGGCTTTTCTCTTTCAATAACTTTTTCGACATATCCTGGTGTGACGGGTAAGAGGTACACTTTTCCTGCTAAACGGGGGTCGGTCTGGATTGTGGCTATGTTGGGATTGATTAAGACAGTTTCTATGCCCTCCTCTCTTAAGGCTTTGAGACACTGGCTTCCAGAGTAATCAAACTCAGCGGCTTCTCCAATTTTTATAGCCCCGCTGCCAAGCACCAAAACCTTGCGTATCCACTCAAATTTTGGCATTTATACACCCGCTAGTTTCAAAAATTCGTCAAACAGAAACTCCGTATCGTATGGACCAGGCGCGGCTTCGGGATGCCACTGAAAAGCCAAGGCTGGTTTACTCTTATGTTTTATTCCTTCAACTGTTTTGTCATTGGCGTTAAGGAACAATACGTCTAAATTGGTTCCTTTTAGAGAGTTTGAGTTTATAGCGTATCCATGATTCTGGGTTGTGATGTAACATCTGCCTGTTTCCAGATTAAGCACAGGTTGATTTTGAGATCGGTGCCCATACTTTAGTTTAAAAGTGTCTCCGCCCATAGCCAACGCCAAAATCTGAACTCCCAAGCATACACCCATTACGGAAATGTCTTCCTCTACCAGCTCTCGGACACATTCTATGGTTTTAACGCATTTTTTCGGATCACCAGGACCGTTGCTTATTACCACACAAGTCGGGTCATATTCTAAGATTTCATTTGCCGGAAAATTGTAGGGCACTCTTACGACGTTAATTCCACGTTTCAGGAGGCTTCGTACAATGTTGTATTTGGCGCCACAGTCAATCAAAGCAACTACCTTGTTTCCTCCAACGTTGTGATGAACAGGCTCTTTGACTGTTACCTCTCCAACCAAGTCTCTTAGGTTTGGATCTGGAACAGTCTCCACTTCTTTCAAAAGTTTTTCAAGGTTAGGTTCTTCTCCCTCTTCGCACACCTGCAAAATTCCGAGCATGACACCTTTGACTCTGAGTTTCTTCGTGAGTTTTCGGGTGTCGATTCCGTATATGCCTGGAATGTTTTCGTTTTTGAGCCATTCGTCTAAGGTTTTTGTGGATGTCCAGTGGTAGGGCTTCTTGCATAATTCGTGGATAACGAGACCTGACACTTGGATGCGTTCAGACTCAAAATACAACGGAATGCCATGGTTGAGGTCGTACGGTGGAACTCCATAATTGCCTACGAGAGGATAGGTTAAGGTTAGAATCTGTCCTTTATAGGAGGGATCAGTTAGCGCCTCTGGATAGCCAACCATGGAAGTTGAAAAGACGATTTCGCCTGAAACTTTCTGTATTGCCCCAAAGCCATGACCGAAAAAGTGGGAACCGTCTTCTAAAACTAGAACCGCTTTCCCTGGTTTCAGAGGATTAAGATACGCTCCCAAAGCCCTATACTACCTAACAGCTCAAATTTTTAAATTTTGCCATATCGGAGTGTTTGAGGGTGGAATAGGATTTGACTGTGGATTGCAGCATGTCTTCTGCTTCACCCAGCTTGAGCTTTTTCTTAGACAAATTAGATTTAGACAGGGCTATCTGATGCTTTCGAATTCTCAGCATTCTTTCAACTTCAGATGGAGAAGGCCCACCTCTTACATTATA
The DNA here is from genome assembly GCA_030626685.1 of Candidatus Bathyarchaeota archaeon. Lineage (GTDB taxonomy): Archaea > Thermoproteota > Bathyarchaeia > Bathyarchaeales > Bathycorpusculaceae > DAOUTL01. The sequence goes on from DAOUTL010000006.1 coordinate 5,375, forward strand.
GGCTTCAACGAGTTTCAAGGGATCCACGGACTCGCATATGTCTTCCACATTAACGTTCAGCTTAAGACCAGCAGAATTTTGGGCGGTCTTTCGCAGTAACTCCGGCGTCGCATCTAAGAAGGTTAGCTTTGATTCTGTTAATACTCTAACAAGCGAACCCACTATCTTGTGTGCTGTTCTAAAGGGAACCTTATATTTTCGAACAAGCATGTTGGCTAATTCCGTCGAGGCCGTAAAGCCAATAATGGCTTTATTGAAAACGTTTGCGGATACCTTCAAGTTTGGGACAAGTTTAGAAAACATATCTAAAGAACCAGTAATGCTTTCCAAAGATTCCCAAAGTCTAGGAGTAATTTCTTGGAAGTCAAGATTATAAGTGGACGGCAACGCTTTCATCGTCGCCGCAGAAGTAACAAAGTTACCCAGTATATGACTTGCTCTTGCACGAACAATTTCGAGGACTTCTGGATTCTTCTTTTGAGGCATTATGCTGCTTGTCGAGGAAAAACTATCGGGAATTTCGACTACGCCAAAATCTGGGGAACTCCAGATGATTAGATCCTCGGCTAAGCGGCTTATGTGCACAGCGATTATTGTGAGAACTGCCGTGGTTTCTAGGATAAAGTCTCGGCTACCCACAGCGTCAACCGAATTCTCTAAAACATCGTTGAAACCTAGAAGTTCAGCGACTCTTTCGCGGTTTATAGGAAAACTTGAGGTCGCTAACGCTCCAGCACCCATGGGACATAGATTAACTCGTTGATAGGTTTCCTCTGACCTCTGCAGATCTCTCTCCAACGCGTCAACGTATGATAGAAGGTAATGGGCGAAAGTTACTGGTTGGGCTGGTTGCAGATGCGTGTATCCCAAAATGACGGTTCTCACATGTCTCTCAGCTAGTTCAGTTAAAGCTTCTTGCATTTTCACTACAGAAAACATAAGGTCAATCAGGTTTTTCCGTAGTTCCATCCGAATGGCCGTCGCCACTTGATCGTTTCTACTTTTGGTAATGTGAAGATTTCCGCCAACTTCCAAGCCAACCCTGTTAATGACTTCTTCTTCCACAGCCACGTGAACGTCTTCAACGGAAGATTTCAATTTAACGTTTGATAATTGGCTTAAAGCCTCAAGCAGCTTAACTCCATCAGACCATTCAATGATTTTTTGTTCCATCATCATGATTACATGGGCTTCGTTAATCCTGATTACTGCTTTTGACAACCTTCTGTCGTTTTTCATAGAAGAGGTGAATTTAACAACGTCTTTTCTTACAGACGTTAGTCTTCCTCCTTGTAAAATTTCAGACATCCCAACAACCTTCAGAAATTTTTCCATGCTTTATCTTGAAAAGGGCTAAACTACTTTGGAAGCCTCAGTGCTTTTCCATTCGCTTGTCTTCTTCTTTAAAGCGTTGAATGTTTTTGTTTGGAGCCCCCACAGCTCGATAAAGCCTTTAGAGAAGGATTGGTTGAAGGTTGTTTGAATTTCATAGGTTGCTAGGTTTAGGTCGTAAAGGGACATGGGTGAGGAACGTCCAACTACTCGAAGTCCTCCTTTATACAGTTTAACTTGAACTTCTCCATCTACACGCTCCTGTGTTTCGTCGATGAAGGCCTCCAGGTCTTCTCTAAGGGGGTCCATCCATAGACCTATGTAGGCTAGAAGCGTCCATTGGGTGTCGATTTGTTGTTTGAACGTGGCTTCGTGGCGGGTGAGAACCATTTTTTCTAAGTCTTTGTGGGCTTCTAGGAGGACTGTTGCAGCTGGGCACTCGTAGACTTCTCTTGATTTAATGCCTACAAGACGATCTTCTATGTGATCTATGCGTCCAACACCGTGTTTTCCCGCAGTTTTGTTTAACGTTTCGATTAAAGTTACGGGGTTTAGGCTTTCCTCGTTTATGGCCACTGGAACGCCGCCTTTAAATTTGATGGTAACATATTCAGGTGTGCTTGGAGCCTTTTCAGGCGAAACCGTCCATTCAAAAGCATCTTCTGGCGGTTCCTGATCAGGATGTTCTAGAGGCCCACATTCGATTGATCTGCCCCATAGGTTTTGGTCTATGCTGTAGGGGTTCGTTGAGGTGGGAATTTGGATTCCATTTGCCTTTGCATATTTTATTTCTTCGTCTCTTGTTAGCCCCACCTCCCGAACTGGAGCAATTATTTTGAGGTTTGGAGCCAGTGAGCTGATGGATACGTCGAAACGAACTTGGTCGTTGCCTTTTCCAGTGCAGCCGTGAGCAACAGCGACCGCTCCTTCTTCTTTGGCGATCTCAACCATTTTTGAAGCAATTAAGGGACGGGATAAGGCAGTGCTTACTGGATATTTCTCTTCGTAGAGGGCATTTGCCTTTATTGCTGAGAAAACGTAGTTGGTGGCAAACTCGTGTTTAGCATCTATTGAGTAATGTTTTAAGACTTTAAGGGTTTTCGCTTTTTCCTCGATTTCCTTCAAATTCTCTTGTTGACCAACATCCACCGTCACCGTTATTACGTCAGCATTGTATTTCTCTTGAAGCCATTTTATTAATACCGATGTGTCCAATCCACCAGAGTACGCTAACACAACTTTTTCCGCCATCTTACTCCCCCAATATTTAACTTGAAATTACTTTGTACACAGGAATCATTCTTTTAAACTTTGCGACTTATTTGTTACATACTAAGCTTTAAATGTTCTAATTAATACATTTTTAATTATGACAACCGCTCAAGACGTAAGGAACTACATGAAAAACAAGCCATATCTACTGGAAGCGTTAGAAAAAGGCATAGTTAACCTCAGCGAATTATCCAGGCAAATTCAAAACGAGCTTAAAACAAACAACATAACTGCGATAAAAGCTGCTTTAAGAAGGTTTTCTGAAGATCTGCGAAAACGTAGACAGAAAAGGGAGGAAAAAGTCTTACAACTCCTAAAGAAAAGCAGAATAACAGTTTATGACGGAAAATCTGTGGTTATTACAGACAAACAGGTAGAAACAAAAAATGGGATGAAAGTGAATTTGACGAGCAAATTTGTGCATCTTCTGGAGAAGAATAACCTGGCGGAGATAACCGACGCGTTGAAGATACATGAAAACTGCACTATGATCATTATTCATTCGCCAGAAGAATTAGAAACAACTCCAGGAGTAGTCGCGTTCTTAACAACATTATTGGCAGAACAGAACATTAACATCATAGAATTCATCTCTTGCTGGACCGATACGATTATGGTTGTAGAAAAAAAGGACAACCTCCGAACTTATGAGATTTTATCCGGCATAGTAGGTTGATAGGATTTGGACAAGCTCTAGATACCATAGCCAATTATGGTTCCGGTGTAAATCACGTTATGAACGAGTAGTTTAATTGCTAGTTTGGCAACCTGGTCTTAATTAATTGTCCTTTGACATTCTGTGCGGTTTAGAGATGAAGTGATGTCGCTAAACCAAGTGGTTGTCAAAGCCCTTGCCACAACCGCCAATCTACGTCTGGGCTTCGATGTTTTCGGTCTAGCTTTATAGCATCCTAGCGGTAAAGTTACAATAGTTCCAGTTTTCGAGGGTGTCAGAATAAAAGCTTCCGACCTGGCAGCAGACATGTTCCCAGTAAATCCGGAAAGAAATACGGAGGCGGTTGTTGCTAAACAAATATTAGAAGCATACTCATTGGAAACAGGCTTACGATCAAAATTGAAAAGGGAATATTGTCCAACATGGTTTGGGCGGTAGTGCAGCCTCAGCGGTGATTGTTTATGGTTTAAATGACCTATCAACCTTAAGCTGGACTATGGGCAGTTGATCCGACTGGGTGCTAGAGTGAGTTGCTTCTGCGGTTTTGAACACACAAACAACGTTTCCGAGCCATCTCCAGAGATTTTGCCAGTCAGATTTTACAATCCGTTGGAAATCGTTCATCCAAACCTCCACCAAACATGGTTGTATGTGTAGCTATTCCGCAAATTGCCTACACAGCTCAAGAAAAAGTTCGTTCAGTTTCATCCAAGGCAGGTAAGTGGCTTTGCCACAGGGATATAGCCTTATATGAAGGTCCATGTTGAATGCTGTTGTTGAGTCTGCAAGAGCCTTCTTATTTCTGGTTATCAAAGTGTTGAAGAGAACGCGTTAAAGTCTGGTGCATGTGGAGTAGCCATCAGCTATGAATGACCAGCTATGATATGCTTTGTAATGATTTGATGGGCACCATTCAAGCTAGAGAGAACAGTCAATGTTCTGCTGTTTTCTTAAGTTTTTATGTAGTTCGCACAGTTTCACAATAGTCTCTCGATACACTTGAATGCTATCCAAATACTCTTGGATATCGATATTCTCGTTTGATGTGTGATCTAGATGGGAGTCTCCTGGACCGTATGTGACAATGGGTATTTTCATGGATTTACCAAGTGTGTTCATGTCGCCTGTTCCTGTTTTTTTTAGTAGTGTGACAGGTTTATGCCTTACTTTCCTAATGGACCAAGACAGTGCTTGGACAATAGGTGAACTTTCATCTACCTCGAAGGGGTCATTTAGATCCTCAATTTTCACTTTTACCGAAACTTTTGGGTTGAGGGTTCGATATTGTTTGATTACGTTGCTAATTTCATCGAACACTTGACGAGACGTAAATTGCGGAGGAACCCGAATATCGAGATGTATATCGCATTTAGAGGGAACTATAGAGATTGCTTCGCCTCCTTTTATTTTAACTAGACATGAGGTAATTGAGTGAAAGTGGCTTTCCCGCTTTTCTTGAGGCAAATGAAGTTTCTGAATTTCTTTCCAAAGTTCAAACGCCTTTTCGATGGCGTTTTCATAAAGCCATGGGGCTGCAGAATGCCCAGCCTGCGTCCTGCATGTTATTTTAAGGCGTAGGTTCCCTTTGTATCCAATGGTTATTTTTTCTACGCCACTTGGTTCTCCAAATATGGCATAATCAGCGTAGAGTCCTTCATTTATGATATGTTTGATGCCTTTACTTGATCCTTCTTCATCAACCACTCCGACTACTAGAATTTTGGCTGAAAGACCCTCTTTAGCGAGCATATGCGAGGCAACTATCATTGCTGCTAGAGATGCTTTTGCGTCAACGGCTCCTCTGCCATACAATCTGTTATTTTCGACTCTCACTGGAATGTATCCCGTAACAGTATCCATGTGCCCACACAACAAAATAACCGGATTCTTTTGACCAATTTCTCCAATTACGTTTCCAACTTCATCCTTCCTTACACGAAAACCCCTGTTCTCCATCTCTTTGGCGATGAAGCTGGAAATCGCCTCTTCTTTACCTGATGGGCTGTAAGTGGTCAGCAGCCTAGTTAGAAGATGAACCGCATAATCGCGCATTTTCCTCCTCCTCTATGACCGAGTCGAGGACAACAAGCACTTTGTCAATTTGTTCTTTTTTGATGACTAAAGGTGGTAGAAACCGTAGAACATTTCTTCCTGCATCGAGAATGAGAGCGCCCTTATTCATAGATTTGATGAGAATGTTTAAAACGTCAAATCGAAGCTCTACGCCTATCATAAGACCTAATCCCCGAACCTCTTTTATGATCCTATAACGAGTTTGAAGATCTTGCAGTTTTTCTTTGAAATATTCGCCTAGTGTTGCTGCCCTTTCTGGAAGTTTTTCATTTACTAGCACATCAATTGCTGCGCATGCAGCAGCGCACACTAGAGGGCTTCCGCTAAAAGTGCTTGAATGTTCACCAACTTTAAAAGAAGACATTATGTCCTCTCTGGCTATTGTCATGCCTATAGGAAGGCCGCCAGCCACCGATTTTGCTAGACAAATGATGTCAGGAATAACGTTCCAGTGTTCACACGCGAAAATTTTTCCAGTGCGGCCAAACCCCGTCTGGACTTCATCAAAGATTAAAAGAATATTTTTCTCATTACAAATTTCTCTTAGACCTTGGAGGAAACCGTTTGGGGGAACTCTAATCCCGCCTTCTCCTCGAATTGGTTCCACTAGGATGGCGGCAGTTTTTTCTGTTATGGCTTCCCTTACCCTTTCGAGGTTGTCAGGTGGAACATGTTTAAACTCTGGAACTAAAGGTTTGAAGGGGTCGCGATACTTCTTATCCCAGGTTGCTGATAAGGCGCCCATGGTTTTCCCGTGAAAGGCGCCCATCATAGCGACTATTTCAGGTTTTCCGGAAAATTTGCGAGCTAATTTGATGGCGCATTCAACTGTTTCAGCACCACTGTTTGCGAGAAAAACTTTGTCCAGACCTTTTGGGGTTATTTGGATTATTTTTTGCAAAAGTTCTGAACGTACATCGCTGTAGAAGGACCCATGGCAAGAAATGAGGGTTTCTGCCTGTTTTTTTATTGCTTCTACGACTTTTGGGTGGGAGTGTCCTACTACACAGACGCCGTAGCTGCCAGTACAGTCTATATATTCTTTATCGTGGATGTCCCAGACTAGAGCCCCTTTGCCTTTAGTGATGATTATGGGTTTTTTAGCGTAGACGTTTGCCATCAGTTTCTCTTCAACATTCATGATTTCTTGTTCATTCATGAGTTATCACGGTACCATCTTTATGCTTCAGCGAAGAAGAAATGGATAGCCTCTCGAGGCCAGATGAGATTAAGACTTCACCGACCCCTAGGTTGAGAGCCTCTAGAGCTGCATGAACTTTAGTAATCATACCTTGCCCAATCTTAGGAAGAGCCTCTTTCGCTTCTGAAATGCTCATTTTTGAAATCAACTTGCCGTTTAGAATCAAACCCTCAACATCCGTCAAAAAGATAAGTCGATCTGCAGTGAGCGCTCCAGCAATACAAGCTGCTGTTCGGTCTCCATCTACATTGAGGGGTTCAAATTCTTCACTTATGGCAATCGGTGTTATAATTGGCACGTAACCATTTTCCATTAGGAGCCGCAACAAATTTACATTGACATCGGTTATCTTTCCAGTGTAGCCTCCATCAATAACCCTTTTACTTCCTCTTTCATCAACAGTGATAAGCTTTTTTTTCCGTTTCGCCCTCAAAAGAAGTCCATCTAAACCAGATAAACCCAAGGCTGGTATGCCTTGGCTCTGGAGAGTCAAAACTATTTGCTTATTGATTCTTCCAGCCATAACCATCGAATATATCTCAATGGTGTCCTTGTCCGTGTATCGACTTCTGAAGCCGTCTGGCGAAACTATGAATTTCTGTTTCTTGCCTAGTTTGGAGGCGATTTCAGTAACTTCTGCTCCTCCACCGTGAACAAGAACCGCTCTATTTTCTGCGAAAACGTTCTTCAGATCAGAAACAAGCTCATGGGAAAGCCCCTCTTTTAGTATGCTTCCGCCCACTTTCACTACGAGTATCATCATGATCACATCGGATGGAAACCCATACTTTCCAGTCCAGTTTTTTCGTCAACGCCCAGAACTATGTTTAGGCATTGAACTCCTTGGCCCGCTGCTCCCTTCATGATGTTGTCGATTGCCGACAAAATTACGAGCCGATTTGCATGAGGATCTAATTCGAAGCCTATGTCGCAAAAGTTTGTTCCCATCACAACCTTGGGGTCTGGCAACCGATATGGTTCCTTCTGGTATCTAACTAAGCGTATGAACGGTTCTCCTTGGTATTGTGAACGATAGATTTTCCAAATTTCTTTAATTGCCAAGGTTTTTTTGGTGAAAACGTGAATTGTTGAGAGGATGCCTCGGACCATGTTAACTGCGTGGGGAGAGAAGGAAACCGTTACGGGTTCATTTGTGAGAGTGTTGAGTTCCTGTTCGATTTCCGCGATGTGCCTGTGACCTACTGTTTTGTACGGTCTTACTCCTCCAAACCTTTCCGGATGATGAGATGCGATGGAAGGTTTGCTGCCAGCACCTGAAGAACCAATTTTTGCGTCAACCACAATTTTATTTTTCTCTATAATATTTGCTTTCACTATAGGAGCTAAGCCTAGAATGGTTGCAATTGCCATGCACCCTGGACATGCTATCAAACGAGCGTTTTTTACTTCTCGACGATGAAATTCTGCTAAGCCATATACTGCTTCTTTCAGTAATTCCTGATGAGGGTGTTTCCAACCATACCACTTGACGTAATCCTCTGCATTTTTAAGGCGAAAATCTGCGCTCATGTCAATTACTTTTAACCCCATTTCGAGAAGTTTTGGAACAAGCTTTACTGAACTACCATGGGGGGTTGCCGTGAAAACCAAGTCGCAATTTTTTTGGATCTGAGAAAGGTCTAAGGGAACAAATTTTAACAGTGTAAGACCTCGAAGGTTAGGGTGAACCCCGAAAACATATTCGCCAACGTTTTGCCGGGAAGTAACCATGGTGACTTCTACTTGCCTGTGGAAGAGTAACAGACGTAGAAGTTCTCCGCCAACATACCCTGAGCCGCCGATTATTCCTACTCTCACTTTCTTTCCCCTCGATAACTAGACTCAGCAACGCTCTGGGCGCATTTGAGCAACGGCAACGCCAAATTGATTCCCGCGACCAGTCTAGTCTGCTCCCAAAATTCAGGGCAAGAGTTTGCTTCATGGAAAATTATGCTATATCTGTTCTTTTCCACACTTTCTTCTATTATTTTTCTAACGTTTTCATACGCTTCTGAGTTCATGTAGTTTTGAAAGGACTCTTCCAACTTCTTGTTCCAGCTCTGAAAATCCATCTTTTTGGTTCTATCCGCCTTGACCTTTTTCACTACATCAAAAGGCGTTGCAAGCTTGTCAAGCTCCGACATGACAAATGCATCATCAACAATTTTGTTTTTGCCAACAGCAATCATCGCGTCCAAGGCTAAAAGCCATGCATCACAGTTTTTACCAATAGCTTTGCCACACTTTACTGCCATATTTCTGATATGAGACGGTAGTTTAACACCAAAAACAAGATTGCCTAGAAAAGTATTTGTTCTAAAATCCTTGAAACCAGCCCTTGCCAATCCTTTTGAATAACAACATGGTGCTTTTCCCCGCTCTTTAGTAACTACTATCCTCAAGTCGTAAAACCATTTTTGAACAAATTCTTGCGCCAAAATACCCACCGGATTTATTATTGATGGTTTAACCTCTTGAATATTCATCAACAGTTCTTTTCGATTTTTGGCAAGACTGACCATCCGCCCGTGGGTTCCAGCATCTGGTTTTATCACAATCTCTCCGTTGCCGAGTTCTTGTTCTATCAAATCTGCGATTTCTTCTTCGTTGTAGATTTCATTTCCATCTTTTGTGGTTTCATGGGAATCGCATGGAACATAAGCTGTGTTTGGAATCCCAATTCCTTCAACCCAAAAATGGAGCAGAGTCCTTAGCTTGCTATAGCATACGAATTCAACCGGCGAAGGATTTATTACATGTTTGCCGAAAGTTTCCAACAGGTAAGTTGCAAATAGTCTGCGATTTTTACTCTGGGTTCTGTTTAATACCACAGAGATGTCTTCGATGACGTTTGAATAGTTTTTTCCTTTGCTTTTAAAGCTATATCCATTTTTATCTATGCGAATGGAAATTTTGCGAAATGGAATGTACTCTAGGTCTATCCCCAACTCTTCAGCCGTTAGTTTTATGCCCATTTCATCGGTTTCGGAGCGTTCATACAAAATTCCTATACTCATCAGATTTTCCCTTCAACCTTGAAGTGTTATCTCAAAATCTGCAGCGTTTCCTCATAAGCCCTCATTCTGCCTCTTAAGGATAAAACGTCACTAGTGAATGTGTAGTTATTCTCCCCAGTCTTCCCCTTCAATTGTCAGTTCTTGAAGCTCCACAGATTCTCCACTTATACGTTTCACTTCCAGTTCAAGCCCACAGCAGGAGCAGCTTAGAATTTCTCCTTGCAGGGCGTCCTTAGGAACCTCGAGTTCTGCATTACACTCAGGGCATTTAGTTTTCATCATCATCTCCTACCCTTTATCTAATTATAATCGTATTACATAAAGCGGTGTTTTTATAAGGTTTTCGGATATTAAAGTATCTATTCCAAATAATTTCCAATTAATTTTACGAAATTCGTATAAATCACGGATTTGAACGCTCTGAACCAAAGTGTTGTCACCCTCAATATCATACGGAAATACCTCCATCATGCAGCTGACTTTCTTTTAAATGTTGCGACTTATTTATTACACATTGGACTTTAAATGTTCTAGTTGATACATTTATGATGATTACACGCTTTAAGAGATACTTATGAAAACGGAAAAGAAATGCCATATACAAAATTCGTTTCAGCAATGTTTACGAATTTCAGAAATCGTTAAATTTTTCATACTCCCCTATTTAAAGGGGATAGAAAATGGATGAGATTGATAAAGAAATGATTAAAATTCTTAAGAGCCATGGGCGAGCCACCTACAGTGATATCGGGAAAAAAGTTGGTTTATCCGAAGGAGCTGTTAGGAAACGAATCAGGGATCTTGTGGATTCTGGCGTAATAAGGCAGTTCACCATCAAGATTGGGCTTACAGAAGGAACTGAGGCAATAACATTGATTTCTGTAAATCCCTCCTTTCCAACTTCAAGGGTTTCAGACATATTAAGGAAAATACCAAACATTGAAACTGTTTATGAGACTACGGGTCAGTATGACATCGCCGTCATCATATCCGCTTTGAATATTGTAGAGGTCAACGAGTGTATCGAGAAAATTCGTAGAGTAGATGGAGTTGTAAACACGAATACAATGATTATTCTACGTAGCTGGTAGTTGACAGCAAAGGAGAATCCCTCTATCACTTATCGGTTATCGATTTCTACAATTGTTTACATGTCTCGCTCAAATCATTTTGTTCGGAGAACATGTTGAACAATCAAGTGAAATGCGGGCCACTTTCTGCCAAAATCAAAGAAACTTAGAGGCAATGTTCTCTCGGACGTAAATTTAGGTTCAAATTCTGCCCAGGACGCTCTAATTTTAGTCTTTTTCGGCTCATTTTAGGTAAAAAGAATAGCAAGACCATTCTGCGATTCCAGGCAGATATTCTACTAAAATTCCCATCATTCTTATTTGTCTTTGAATAACAAGGATATCTTACCTGTCAAGAAATTCCTCGGGCACAAAAGACTAGACGCACCCTTAATATACATCAGCATAGGAAGGCTTTGTTCCATAAAGGAAAACCAGAGGAGTTTCACGTTAAAATAGCGCGGTCACCAGAAGAAATAAAAGGGTTGCTCGAAGTTGACCTTAAATATGTATGCGAAAAAGACGGACTACTATCCTTCGGGAAACGAAAGTGAACGTGAAAGCTCAAAAACTTGAGGGTTGGCGGAAAAACTTGAGGGTTATAGCTGACCTACACATACATAGCCGCTATAGCCGTGCCACAAGCAAAAAAATACGCATCGAAGAAATAGCCCGTTTCGCTAAAATTAAAGGCTTAAACCTTGTCGGCACAGGCGACTTCACACATCCAAAATGGCTCAAAGAACTGCAAGAATCGTTGGTTCAAGAGCCAGATACAGGTCTGTACAAAACCGCTAAGAATCCAGAGTCACCTGTGTATTTCATGGTAACAACAGAGGTAAGCACCGTATTCGCTTTTGAAAACGAGGTTAAAAAGATTCACCATGTCATCTTAACGCCTAACATGGAAACCGCCGTTCAGACTAATGAGAGACTGTCAAAATACGGTGACCTAACGGTGGATGGCAGACCAACATTAAACATGGACGCACCGCATTTAGTTGAAGAGGTCATGGAAGCTTCAAGCGAAAACATGGTTTTCCCCGCCCACGCTTGGACACCGTGGTTCAGCATTTTCGGCGCGTTCAGCGGATTCAACAGCGTTGAAGAATGCTACCAAGATATGACAAAACACATTCACGCTTTAGAAACCGGGCTTTCTTGTTATGATGAAGAGACAGAAGTTTTGGCTAAAAGTGGTTGGAAAAAATTTTCCGAAATTAGCTACTCTGATGAAATTTGTACCTTAAATCTTAGAACCGATGAAATTGAATTTCAAAAACCGCTGAGAATATTTACCTATGAATATAAGGGGAAAATGTACAAATTAAAAACAAAAAGACTGGATCTATTGGTAACCCCTAATCACAAACTTTTATATAGCCCTTGTGATTTTCGAAATCCAAAACCCTTTGATTTGAAGGAAGCCCGATTTCTATTCAACAAATCAAAAAGGTTTAAGAAGGATGGAATTTGGGTTGGTAAAAATGAGAATTACTTTATCTTGCCCGCTGCCAGAATAAGACATGGAAGTCGCTATTATTCTGGATTTAGAACCAAAAAAGAAAAGAAAATTCCTAAGAAAGCGTGGTTGAAATTTTTTGGTTTCTGGTTGGCTGAAGGGTGGGTAAATGAAGGTAAAAACGGAGATTACAATGTTTGTTTAAGCAATCAGAATCCAAATTTACTTAACGAAATGAAAGAGCTTCTGAAAAGTTTCGGCTATAAGGTTTACCAATGGAAGAACACACTTAGAGTAAGAGATTATCAGCTGTTCCATTATCTCAAGCAGTTCGGAAAAAGTTCTGAAAAATTTATCCCCTTAGAAGTAAAATCTCTTTCAAGAGAGTTACTAGAAATTTTACTCGAATATTATCTCAAAGGCGACGGTCATATTTATGGACGAAACAGAAAAGGGTTATCGGCAACTACTACTTCGACGCTCCTCCGAGATGATTTACAAGAAATAGCGTTGAAGATAGGAATATCAGCTTATTACAAACTAGGATCTAAAAAAGGGAAAATTGTTTCTCTACCCTATAAAGGTGACATATATAAGCAAAAGGAAAACGCTTGGGCGGTTTATTTTATTCGGCAGAATAGACCCGTGGTTTTGCCTTCTACAATAAAAAAATATAACAGCATTGAATCATGGGTTGACTATGATGGTTTAGTTTATTGTGTGGCGGTTCCAAATCAAATAATATACATTCGCCGAAATGGTATTCCACTTTGGTGCGGGAATTCGGATCCTCCCATGAACTGGCGTTTAAGCAAACTCGACAGATTTACCTTGGTTTCAAACAGTGACAGCC
>DAOUTL010000182.1 GCA_030626685.1 Candidatus Bathyarchaeota archaeon
CTGTAACGCTTACAGAATAAGGGAGAATTCACATAGATTTGTTAGCGGAGAGGTTATTATCATCATTAAAGAAGAAAAAGGTTCCTTAAAGGAAAAGAGAGACTATTAAAAGCGGAAAGCGTGCACGCACACACACGCACACACACAAACTTTAGGACTCTATAAGTTTTTATTTAGCCTTTAGCTTGTTCACTAAGGGGTATGGATATGGCGGAATGACGCTTTTCCCAACCATGGTCGCCGTTCCAGACCCAGAAGAACGCAGAAACTAATCCTTGAGTTAGTAGGCAAACGGGGAAAAGAGAGCATGCTAACCGTTTAATGATAGCCTAATAACCCTCTACAGATGAGGTTACGGCAAAGATTAATTTCTTCTAACGGTGTATTGATATGATGGATATGGAAGTAGGTTAAGGTGGGGGAAATCCGTTGGTCATCGGCGGCTTAAACACATCAGCCAATGTTTACTTGATTCTTTTCCTTGCATCTATAGCGGTCTCCGCGGTTTTGGCTTATAGACTTTATCGAAAGAAAACTCTGGAGGTGGGCGTACGGAGATGGATAATTTTTGGCTTCTTAGCTTCGATGGTACTTATAAGTGGGGCTGCTTCGGGGAATGTTGTTACAATTGTCTTTGGCGCATCTTTACTATTTGCTACCGCATTTTCATTCCTTACTTCTTATGTGAAGAGTGACCTGGTTAAGAGAACTTTGGGAGTGGTCTTCTTTTTTGCTACATTCTTCGTCATGGTTTATGGATATGCCATAACCAGAAGCCTAATACTTTTGATTGCGTTATTATTCATTGCTACTATGCTTTCTGTTGCGTTTGTACTTTCATATCTTCTGCCCGGGATCCGCAAAAACCCAAGGGGTATGGCCAAAGGGTGACGGAAAAATGGTGAAAGAGGCGAGGAAGTGGTGGGAGAAGAAGTGGTACTGGGTGCTCTGCATTCTGTTACCCTTGGTGCTCGGTCCCGCCATCAACCTATTTTTCTTCCCCGAAACGCCGCTAAGTAAATCTATCGTTTACGCCATAGCCTCGTCTGCTGGCGTCCTATTGGCGTACTTTGCATATATGGGGAAACCCATTTTTAAGATTCAACCAAAAACCCTACGGCGAATAATCTTTATGGGGGGGGCGGCGCCTCCATAGGGTTTTTCTTATTTGCTTTTATCGTCATTCCACTGACATATTATTTCAATATACCACACGTGTACGGTCCTATCTTACTTTTGTTGTTGTTCATTCTAATGATAGTCTGCGCCTTCATTGTCGATACCATCATGAAGCGTAGAGACTATCGACCATTCATTGAGGGAGGAGGAAACATTTAAGGAGAGATCATTTACAAGGATGGAGGATGATGGGGAAACTTAAAAAAGCAATTGATTCTTATTGGGCGAGGAGCAGGTGTTTAGGCTCACGGCGATGATTGCATTTTTCGTGTTGGTAATAGCTTGGCTAACTCCGCTTAATGAGCCTCCTTTCTCTGATGGTTCGCAGTAGATAAGCAGCATAATAGGCAAGTAAACCTGCAATGAAAACGTAGAATAAACGATAATTAAAGAGAGCGTTGGTTAGGTATTCTGAGACTAAAAGCCCTGAGGAAAGCAGAATCATCATCCAGAAGGATATGCGTTCCACTTTCTCTATTGGCACGCTTGGTCTACGCCATGCAAACACTACCCAAGTAGTATTGGAAAATAACAAAGCTATAATGAACACGAGAATTAGAGACCAATCTACAGCTTGTGAATTCACGTAAGAATACATTATAAGTCCTAAAATGAGCAACATCATAGTCCAAAAGCCAACGCCCTCAGGTCTTTCCAAAAACCCTCTCCCACTCAAATTCTAAGCCTCCTCAAGTTAACTCTCCAGAGTCAACAACTTTATGACTTCTTCAATTTCAGTTTCGGATGCGACATTGCGCACGCTCTTTCATACTGAAAATAATTCTTAAATTTTTCCGTGTACTTTTTCTGTTACGAGGCTTAGTTTTTCTGCATAATCCATGAAGGCTTTGCGTAAAACCTCGCTTTCACCTATGCCCAAGCTTTCCGCTATGCGTTCGAGCAGGCGTCTCTGCTCCTTGCTTAGGTAAACCTTCACCCAGTCCTTACGCTTCACTTGTTAGGCACCTACATAGGTACCATGCATCATTTCAATATAAAAAACGTTTCTTTCTTCAAAAGCGTTAAGGTCTTGCCCCAAATTTGCCGATTCACAAAGATTTTCATTCTATGCTTGATGGCATGACTGAACAGTACTGTACAGGCGACAGTGAAGAGACTCAGAAAACAGAAACGGCTGAAGGTTATCCTGGCAAGACTTGCCGTAAGGCGTTATCTGTTTTTTATGCTACATGCAACGAGAAGGGTTGGGACTATACGAAGCCCATGCCTAAGGAAAAAGTCAAAGAGCATGTCGCTGTTATTTTGCCTTTCAAGGTTTTAGA
>DAOUTL010000158.1 GCA_030626685.1 Candidatus Bathyarchaeota archaeon
ATCATCACAAACGTTGCCCACATGATATATGAAGACACACAAAACCCTGGCAATGTTGGCATGAAGTTCATCCCAACTTGGTGGGAACAAGCAAGTGTGAAAGACCTTCGTGTATCGATTGTTTTTCCTCCCGGGGTCACTAAAGATTAGGTGAAAACATCAGTAGATTGGGACAACGCAATGACTGAAGATGGTCTGTTTTCGATTTATTGGGAGAGACAAAACCTGTTACCCGGTCAGAAATACACATTTGGAGTTTCCTTTCCAAAAGAATACGTGGAAAGCTACGAAACGCAGCCCTCGGGTCTAGTTGTCTTTTTCCAGCGGTACGGACCTGCCCTCTTGACATTCGGAGTCTTTATCGCTGTGATAGGAGCCGTTGTCTACGTGGCTCGTAAAAAGTCGTATTTGATGCCTAAAATCAGCATGGAAACCCTCGGAATAAGACGCGGATTAACAGCCGTCGAAGCCTCTTACCTACTCGACATGAAACAAACAAAAATAGTCACAGAAATTCTATACAGTCTATTGCAGAAGAGGGCCATATGGGTTGAGTCCACAAATCCCTCGCTTAAACTGAAAATCATGCAACCATTTCAGGACAAAACTGGAACGCGGGAAACGTCTCTCAGATACTATGAAAGCGAGTTTCTCAAGGCAATTAGAAAAGACGGAACCCTAGACGAAGAAAAACTGGCGCGAACAGTAATGCTCCTCAGAGACACTGTCGAACAAAAAATACGCGGATACTGTAGACGCGACACAATCGACTACTATAGAAAGATTGTAGTGAAGGCTTGGAAACAAGTGGAACAGGCAGGCACACCCGAATTAGCCTCAAAAGCTTATGACGAACAACTCTTGTGGCTCTTACTCGACCCAAATTATCAATCGCACACACAAACAACGTTCCAAGATAAAACCTTCGAACCAAGCCCATTCTGGCTGTGGTACTGGTACGGCTATCAACACTATCACCCCAACCCCACATACAAACCAAACGTTGAAACCCCTACTCAAGCAGCGAAACCACCAACAATTCCAGGCGCCGACTTCGCAAACAACATTGCAACCGCGGTGGAAAACACCTCAAACAACATCGTAGTTAACATCGAAAAATTCGCCAACGCCATTATTCCAATGCCAGCCGCTAAGTCTTCAACCGAGCCTGCTCGCCACGAGGCTGGCTGCGTCTGTGCATGTGCAGCATGTGCATGCGTCTGTGCCTGTGTATCATGCGCCTGCGCATGTGCGAGCGGAGGAGTGGGGCTGAAAAAATGAGTTTCTTACGTAAAATCTTACGCCCGCCCAAGATTCCGCACGGTCGCTACACCTATCGAGGAAAAGACGAATTTGCTGGTTTGGCGCTTCAGCTTCGCATCGAACCAGACGGACAAGGGATTATGGTCATCAACGCCAACACCGTTCTTTATCTTAACGAGACAGCGACAGCCTACGCCTACTTTTTCATGCAAGGATTACCCACAGATGCTGCCTTGAAAAAGGTTCGCCGCATGTACAGAGTAGACTCAAAAACAGCAAGGAAAGACTACGAAAAACTCATCTACACAGTCAGTACACTGGCGCAAACCGAGAAAGTCTGTCCCATATCTTTTCTCGACGTAAAGACCGAGGAACCTTTCACCCACCAGTATTCAGCGCCCTTACGCACGGATTTGGCGCTCACTTTCAGATGTCAAAACAACTGCGTTCACTGCTATGCAGGCGGACCCCATGAAACTTCTGAGCTTACAACAGAACAATGGAAAGAAGTCATTAACACTCTTAGTCAAATCGGAGTGTTCATCTTAACCTTCACCGGAGGCGAACCGACCCTGCGCGAAGACTTACCAGAACTGCTGCTTTACGCACAGAACAAGGGAATGGTCACCGGACTTATCACCAATAGCAGAAGACTAAAAGACAAGGCTTACGTTGAAACTCTTGAAAAAACCGGATTAGACTTCGTTCAAGTCACACTTGAATCTCACAAGCCTAAAACCCATGATTTAATGACAGCCACCAAAGGAAGCTGGAAAGAAACCGTTGCTGGAATCAAGAACGTTGTTCCGACACAAATCTACCTGACCACAAACACCACTCTAAGCAAATACAACGCCGCCGATTTCTTAAAAACAATAGACTTTCTAAAAAAACTCGGAGTTGCAGCTTTCGGATGCAACAGCCTAATCCGCTCAGGAAAGGCAGACGAGATAAGCGAAGAATTTGCCTTACCTCTTGAAGCATTAAATGAACTTTTACCCAAGATTCGTGATAAGGCCAATCAGCTCGGATTGAAGTTTCTATGGTACACACCAACTCAATACTGCCGCTTAGATCCCGTTAAACTGGGCTTAGGCGTCAAATCATGCTCAGCCGCGAGGATCAACATGTGTGTAGGACCAAACGGCGACGTTTATCCATGTCAAAGCTACTTTGAAAGCCTCGGCAACATCCTTAAAGATGATTGGCAAAAAATCTGGAACCATCCGCTTGCGGCGCGGATAAGAAAGAGAGAATACGCTGAGCCGAAATGCAAAGACTGCCCACAACTGCAAATCTGCGGCGGAGGATGCCCACTAGAACTAAAAAACAAAAAATACATCTACGCCGAAACTCAGTAAATTAGAGTGTAGCATCGCTAAATTTGTATAAATATCGGACAGTTTAGCTTTAGAACTTCTTTTAAATTCTTAGCCCCTTCATATAGAGGCAACATGGAAAAACAACATTGGAGCGCGCGATAAGACTTTGATTTTACTAAAATAATATGGTAATTGTATTCAGTAGCGAAGTGTGGAAAATTGCGAAAGGCAAATAAAATCAAGGTTCCATGAAAATAGAAGAATGCCCGAATCTTTTCATCTCTTTAAGAAGCGTTTTTCCGCGTAATCCAAATCTTTTTCTTAAATCAATTCGTGCAACCATATGTTCTTAAAATGATCCACTTTGTAGCTTCACACGCGCCAACCATTTTTAATGCAAGTCAGGTTTGTATTCTTCTTAAAGATTGAGTTGAGGTTGTTTTCTATAAGCTCGTTTATTGTTTTACCTGTTTTCTCAGCTGCCTTTCTAATCTTTTCACAGCTTGCGCTTCACCTATGTAAACGAGCACGCCAAGCATAATTCCTCTATACATGCGAAAGTGAAACTTCTATACAACCATGCAAACAGCAAGCTGATCACATGGTTTCTTACTCCTTTTGTTTTCTTGACGCAGAAAACGAGGGGGGATGAGGGTATCAAAAACGATAGGGAGGTATCATATTGAACTGTTTGTTAGGCAATCCCAGATTTTGAAAAGGAAACTGAAAAAGGACATCAGCAACTAAGAA
>DAOUTL010000156.1 GCA_030626685.1 Candidatus Bathyarchaeota archaeon
ATAAATTGATTATGGAATATAAACTAGGAAGAGAATTAAGAGAAGCAGAAGTTGTTCATCATAAAGATTTTAACAGTTTGAATAATTCGTGGGAAAACCTTGAACTAATGACTGAGTCAAAACATGAGAAATTGCATGGAGAAAGAATAAAAGGAAAAAATAATCCTTATCATCAAATGCCAGAAGATTGGAAACTAAAATTCGCAAGTCATCCCACAGATAGTAATCCCATGTGGGGTAAAAAACATTCTGAAGAAACAAAAAGAAAGATAGGTAGAAAAACCCACGAAAGATTTAAAAATATGAGTAAAAAGAAACTCAAAGAGTTTTCCGAAAAAATAAAGGAAAGTATGAAGAAGAAAGTAAGACAAAGAATTTCACAAAAAGCAAAAGAAAGATGGAAAGGACATAGAATTATTTTAGCTTGTCCAGTTTGTGGCAAGAGATTTGAACATTTGAAATCAAGGAAAAGAGTTTGTTGTTCACATGCTTGTGCTAATAAGTATCGAGCTCAGCTAAAAAATCATAAAGTAGTTAGAGTGGACCGTCTTGGAAGGCGAAATGTTTACAACTTAACTGTAGACGAATTTCACAATTTTGCCATAATAGGAAAGAATTACATTTCAGGTAGAGGGAATAGAAAGTTATCCGGAATCATGGTCTCAAACTGTGGTGAGCAGCCGTTGCTCGCCTACGAGTCTTGCAACTTGGGCTCCGTAAATCTTTCCAGGATGGTTGAAAATGGAAGGATAAACTGGGAGAAGCTGAGAGAGACTGTGAGAAATGCTGTTCACTTTCTTGACAATGTTGTAGATGCGAACAGGTTTTCTTTGAGGGAGATAGAGGAGATGACTAAGGCTAACAGGAAGATAGGTTTGGGTGTGATGGGTTTTGCGGATATGCTCATAAAGCTTGGGATTCCCTACGATTCTGAAGAGGCTTTGAAGCTCGCTGAAAAGTTAATGAAATTTGTTACAGAAGAAGCTAGGAAGAAATCTGTTGAGCTTGGTGAAGAAAGGGGTTCATTCTCGAATTTCGATAAAAGTGTTTGGAAAGACAAGTATCATGCTATGAGAAACGCCACAATAACAACGATAGCACCAACGGGAAGCATAAGCATAATAGCTGGTTGTTCCTCTGGAATTGAACCGTTGTTTGCAATTTCTTTCATGAGAAAGGTTTTAGAAGGAACCAGGCTTTTCGAAATAAACCCGTTGTTCGAAATGACAGCAAAAGAGAGAGAATTCTACAGTGCTGAACTTCTTGAAGAAATAGCGAGAACGGGTTCAGTTCAGGGGATTAAAGGAGTCCCCGAAGATGTTAAAAGAGTTTTTGTTACATCTTTAGATATTCAGCCAGAGTGGCATGTTAGGATGCAAGCGGCTTTTCAGAAGTACACAGACAATGCAGTTTCAAAAACCGCCAATCTTCCTCAAGACGCTACAGTTGAGGACGTGGAAAAGGTGTTTTGGCTTGCTTATAAGTTGAAATGTAAGGGAATAACTGTCTATAGATATGGAAGCAAACCGGAGCAGGTTCTTAATATAGGAGAAATAAGAACTGAAAAGAAAAAGTTTGTTGCTGTAGAATCAGAATATGCAGGTGGCTGCCCAACCAAAACATGCCCGTTCCCCAGCTAAATTCATATGAAACAACCCAATTTAATAGTTGACGGCAAACCGCTTAAAGATATCAAAGTTTTGCAGGATAAAAGCAAGATGAAAACGGTTATGAAAGAAGGAAAAAGTGAAGTAAGAAGACTATAAAAGTCTCAACATGGTATTAGTGATTCTTCGGCTCCATATTTTCCGATGAACTTTTTCCAAGCCTTTTTGCTTCGATAACACGTTTTGTTCTTAGGAAGTAGATGTCTGTGGTTTCGCCGTGTTTTATTTTCTCATCTGAAGCGAATGGAATAGCCTCATTTGTGAAGCACTCTAATTTGATTTATTAACAGCAAATATGTGAAATAAAACGTTTTAAAATTCTATCCTGTGGAAACCCATATTAGCAGGTTTATAAAGCCGACTTCCATTATGGCTGCGATGAGGAATATGCCGTAAATGTAAGCTAAATCTTTCATGGACATCGCTCTGCTTAATGTCTTCTTAATTGTCAGGTATATTCCGTATCCTTCAATTATTCCAATTGGTGCACTTATCAGTAGAATCAGAGGCAGAGATTCAACGCTGATTTCGCCGTAAAGGAGGTTGCTTCCCCTTAAAATGCTCAGTAAAAGAATCGTGACCGTGAAGACTATGGCAAAAGTTCGCGGATGCTCAAGCACAACATGCTCATACTTCCCTTTCTTAAAGAAGTTTAAAACCAAGTTAACGTAGAATGTCATGCCCAGTAAAATGAGAGAAATTACAAGAATGTTATGTACGAAAAGCATGGCAACGGCCAAAAATTGATTGCGAAGAATGTCGCCTAAAATGCTGAAAAAAATTATGTTCTCAAAATATGAAAGAGCTAGAAAAATTAGGAAGGCGAAGCCGAGAAGCACAGTGCTCCTTTTCGCATCCAAACAGGTTTAACGCTCCTAAAGAACAGAAATATTTCAACCACGTGATAGTTAGCGTATTCTGGTAGAGCACAATAAAAGTTTTATGAACTAGAGGCTTAGATTCTCTCCCGTTTTATTTCGAAAAGCACTGTCCCGCCGTCTGTGTAGGGTTTTCCTGGGTCTAAGCATTGAATGTAGCCTTTCTCACCCTCTTCCGTTGCTAGACCGAGCTTTTTGAAGCTTATTCCACGGCTTAAGGGAACAATCATGGAGAGCATGCAGCCTAAAGCGTGGATGCAGACGTTGCTGGTCTTTTCAACAACAACTTTTGGCGATTCCACAACTATTCTGTCTCCGACCTTGAAAACTGGGCAGTTTCCACGTATCTCCTTAACAGTTATAACTAAGCGATACTTCTCTTCACCACCCATAATCTTTGCCTCGCTATTTCACTATGTCTATTAACGTGAATTATGAATCTTCCGCAAAACAGCAAACACTTAAAAGCCATTACGAAAAGGGATAATTGTTAATTGACGAAAAAGGTGTAAAACATGCAAAGTCGCCCAGCCATAGTCGCCGTTGGAAGAACAAAGTTTGGGGAGCATTACGAGAAGGAACCGGAAAGACTGATCGAAGAAGCTTGGCTTAAGGCTTCAGAGAAAGCGGGCATTGAACGTAGAAACCTAGAAGCAGCTTATCTTTCAGATTACTTTCTCCCAATCACAAACAAGCTCGGATTGGAAGAGGGGTTCCTCTCGGAACTAACAGAGCTACATGTTCCAATGGAAGCAACCCGCTCCTTCAGTTCAGCCTTACTAAACGCTTGCAACGCCATTCAAGCCGGAAGATACAATGTGGTTTTGGTTGGTGGAATGGA
>DAOUTL010000198.1 GCA_030626685.1 Candidatus Bathyarchaeota archaeon
CGCACGGCCTTATGCAACGGGGCTGACAAGGTATCCGTAAACACGGCTGCGGTTGAGAACCCTCAGCTAATTAGGAAGCTCTCAGAGACCTTTGGGCGTCAATGCATAGTTGTTGCTATCGATGCTAAGAGAAGATGTAGAGTTATACCTGGGAAGATCACAGTCCAGACGGATGAGGGGCCGTGCTGGTTCGAAGTCTTCACATATGGGGGGAGGAAGCCTACAGGACTCGATGCACTTGAGTGGGCTGTGGAGGCGGCTGGGCTCGGTGCTGGTGAGCTCCTCGTGACATCGATGGATAGGGATGGAACCGAGGATGGATACGACCTTGAGTTGACTAGAAGCGTTTCTGAACAGGTCGACATCCCTGTAATCGCTAGTGGAGGAGCTGGGAAACCTGAACACCTCCTTGAGGCTTTCACAATTGGAAGAGCTGACGCTGCTTTGGCTGCCTCGGTCTTTCACTATGGTAAGTATCCAATACCCGTTGTGAAGCGTTTCTTGGCTGAAAGGAAGGTGCCAGTTAGGCTTTGAATATAAGAAAAATATTGAACATTAAAGATCTAGATTTCAGTAAGGGGAACGGTTTGATTCCGGTGGTTGTTCAGGATTATGAATCATTGAAGGTGCTTACTTTGGCTTATGTGAACCGGGAAGCACTTGAGAAGACTGTTGAAACCGGGTACGCCCACTTTTTTAGGCGCTCGTTTGGAAAAGTTATGAAAAAAGGTGAGACCTCTGGTAATGTTCAAGAGGTTAAGGAAATCTTAGTAGACTGCGACCACGATGCGGTTCTGTACCTTGTAAAACCAACTGGACCAGCATGCCACTTGGGAGAAGAAACGTGCTTCCATAACAAACTAAAAGATAAGAACCCAGAAATGAATGAGTAAGAGGGTGGCGCATCCTAGCTACTTCTTGCCATCTTCTCGTACATTTTCTCCATGGTCCATCTGATGCTTGACTTGAGCTCTCGAACCCTCCTTCCGAACGTTTCTGACGGTTATCTCACGGGCTATGTCACCGTCACGAACGAGTTGTAGGATAAGATTTTGTCAGGGGTTCTCCCCAATTCTCGCTGCTTCACAGTCCTTTCCCTGTGCACGGTAGGCCGAAAGTACCCATTAGTGCTTTTCGGCTTCCTCGGTGAAACACGTTTTAAGTATTGTATAAAGTTAAAATGAAGCCCTAAAATACGGACACAAAGTTTTAACGAAGGTCGCCTATTCAGAGATCGTAACGCTTCTCCAAGACTGCCCTGTCTTTTTGTTCCCTTCGATTAGAGAGCATTTCGGCATTGCCCCAATTGAAGCGATGGCCTGCGGAAAACCCGTTATTGGACACAATAGTGGCGGGACGATTGAAACTGCGGAAAGGTCGGTGTGCTATGCAGAGGCAACATCGTATTTGATTGCGTGCGCGCGCACACACAAACACGGAGGAAAAGTATCAAATCAGCGAGTTCTATAAAGCAAAAGAAAGTAGAGCCATAGTTATTTTCGTAGCAATGATATCTTTAACCTTCACGGAAACGTTTGTTTTAGGCACTACCGTTTGTTTTTAAGGGAATTTGCTTTAGTTTATGATGCTGTTCGTGTCCGTGGGTTTTATGGATGATATTTCACCTTAGAAAACTAAAGCTTTTTATTTGAGTCAAAGATACATCTGTGAGGGCGAGCAAATGGGTGAACGTTTTTGCTCCTCACGTGGCTAAAGCCTTTCCTAATTCTAGCTGTAAAAATTTACTTCAAGTAGCAAAGCTTCCTGGGGGGATTTTAAAGTGCTGCATCTTAATTCTTAAACAAGCTTGTTGGCAGAATACTTCGTTTTACCTGAAAAATAAACTATTAGGAGGGGCTTTTCACAATGATTGCGAGTAGCGTGCTTGATTTGATAGGAAATACTCCGATGGTTAGGATAAACAGGTTAGTTGACGAAAATGACGCAACGATACTTGCAAAGTTGGAGAGGTTTAACCCTGGAGGTTCTGTCAAGGATAGAATGGCAAAGTACATGGTTGAACGGCTGGAAAGGCAGGGAAAACTTACAA
>DAOUTL010000113.1 GCA_030626685.1 Candidatus Bathyarchaeota archaeon
ATTTTAAACTTACTCTTCTATGTTATCTTCATCATGGTTTTCATGGTTTATGGACAGAGAATTCAAATGTATAGCATGCTTAGGGAAGTTGAAGGTTCGCTTCGTAAGCTGAAGTACATAAAGGATGAAGGGCGAAAAATCGCAATAGAAACGATAAAGGAGATTGGTAAGCCGCAGGCAGACCCCTCGGCTAGAGTTGACAGGTTCCTAGAGTATTTCACAATATCACCGCAAAGCCTCGATCCTGCGGGCGTTGTTTGGAAGCTTGAGCATGTACTTGACGTTAGGGACATCCGCTTCAAGGATGAGGTGAAAATGATGGCGCCAGCGGTAGACGAAACCCAGGCAAACAATTTGGAGAACACCCTCGAAGCGGCGATGGCGCTTAACTACATTTACAAGATAATACGGCATTTTTACTTGCTCGGCAAGAAAACACTAAGCCTCTACGTTATAATGCAGATACAAATGATGTTACCTCTCGTTATGCGAGAGGCAGAAGCCTACGCCAGCGCATTAAAAGCCTTTGCATACGGCCAGCCCATAGGCGACGGGGCAGGTGCGCTGGTAGCAGCAAAACTTATGCATGGACATCAGGTGAGAAAAATAGCCAAAGACTGTGTTGTTGCAACCGTGCCCATAGAAGGACGCACAGCGTATGTGATAAAAGCTGAAGGCCCGGGAGGAAACCTCGGCAAACCCGGAGACGCAACTAAAACAATTATTGAGGAAAATGAAGGAAAAATTGCTACAGTAATCATGGTTGATGCTGCTTTGAAGCTTGAAGGCGAAGAAGTCGGCGAAGTTGCTGAGGGTGTTGGTGCAGCCATAGGTGGACCAGGCGTCGACCAGTTCAAGATTGAGGAATCTGTTCTGAAATATCGCATTCCAATAAACGCCGTAATAATAAAGGAGGATATTGGCGACGCGGTTTCGCCGATGCGTAAAGAAATCTTCGACGCCGTCGACAAGGCTATCGAAAGAATAAAACAGGTTATTTTAGAAAGAACAAAGGAAGGCGACAAGGTGATAATTGCTGGAGCGGGCAACACTATCGGTATTAGCTAATAGGAGAATGATTGAAATGAGTAAAGCTTCGTCATCTTCAACAGCAAAAATCTCGTCATTCGTGTTGATAGTGATATTCATAACTTTGGCATTGTCACTGGCAGCCATAGTTCTATCCGTTAACGCCTTTAGCGGTGGTCAAGAAGTCTTTGCTGGGTACCTTTTGCTCATAGGAGTTTTAAGTGCAGCTCTGTCTGTGTACGTGTTGTTCCAAACAAGAAAGCGAATATTACGTTTAAAAATAGAAGTTCCGCCAATAACAACCACAATTGAATGCAGGAAATGCGGCTTCAAAAGCATTAGAGAATTCCAACGCGGAGACTACATTTTCAAAGATGTTGAACCGTGCCAAAAATGCAACGAGAACATGTTAATAACAGCAATTTACAGGGAAGTTAAAGAAAGAAAGAGAGAACGATTCCCTTTCTAGGTTAGGACAACGCATCCATCTTTAACCATTAAAACAGTGTGTTCCGCCTGAGCAACTGGTTTTCTGCTGGCTTCGATGAATATGGGATAGCCCATAAGAGCTTTTGAGGATAAGAGTTCCCGGAAGGCTTCCCGGTGACGTTCTTTCGGCACAACGCCTCGCAACCAACGTTCAGCAAAAGGCAGAGTTCTAAAGTTTTCTTCGATATGCTTTAGAAGTTGCGTTGCATACGGATTTTTCAATGATTTATGTTTGAGGAAACGGAAAATCGTGACTTCTTCGCCGTTTTCAACCTTGCCTACAGCGTCCGGCAATGTTACGAAAGGTTCAATGGCATAGACTTCACCAAGCTTAATTTTTGAAAAAGATAAGTGTGAGACATTAGGCAGAGAGGTGCCAGCGTGTACAAGGTATCGTCCAACCTGATGCCCTGTCAAGTTCGAAATTGGTTTGAAACCGCGAGATTTTATGGTTTTTTCGATAATTGCTCCCAATTTTGATGTGGACAGTCCTGGATGGATGTTGTCTGTGGCTGTTTTCAGGGCTTGTTCGGCTGCTTCCACGAGGCTTACGTATTCTGGGTTGAAGCATACGGTGACTGCGGTGTCGGTTACGTAGCCATCCACGTGGACACCGATGTCTACTTTAACTATGGATTTCTCCGGAATTCTCCTCTTGTCGTTTGGTGGAGATGTGTAATGTGCCGCTATCT
Organism: Candidatus Bathyarchaeota archaeon; assembly: GCA_030626685.1. Lineage (GTDB taxonomy): Archaea > Thermoproteota > Bathyarchaeia > Bathyarchaeales > Bathycorpusculaceae > DAOUTL01. Next base: position 2,211 of record DAOUTL010000113.1, read on the forward strand.
CGTTTATTGAGACGTTGCATGGAAATGCTGGTTTCCCACCCTTTTCACGTATAAGCCGCTCAGCTTTTTCACAAACTTTGATTATTGGCATGTCTTCACGAACAAAACGTTTTATCTCTTCACGTGTCTCACGAAGAATTTTTCCAGACCGTCGAAACTTTTCAAGGGCTTCCTCGTCATAACCGTTCATTAATGTCACTTGTTTTATTAACGCTAATCATGTTATGATTTAAAAGGTTTACAGGCGTAGGCAGTGTTCTGGTGGCTTTTACTTGGTTGCGTGCCAGTTTGTATGTATTGCATACTTACTTGGGCCACTGTTGTATTTGACTGTTGTCTGTGTGCTGAGTATATGGATTAGATTGATTGCCCCTTAGCATAGTTCCATAAAGAGCTATAAAATAGACGACTTGAAATTCCCCTTTTTTCTAGTGTCCTACCAAAATTTTTTTAAAAAGGGGGGTTAATATATAGTGATTGGGCGTTGTAGGAAACAAATGATAAAATATTCTTTGGCTCAAAGTAAACTTTCCATATTTTTAAATATTTTATTGTTTTTATTAATAATCAGCCTCCCGGTTGTTCTAATTACATTGTACCTATTGCACCTGCCTAACTCTGTATGGCATGTCTTTTCATTCAGTTTCCTAATTGTCACAGCTATTTTAGGGTATATTGCGCGTAAAGCGCGATGGGTCAAACCCTTCTCGCCAAAACAGCGAAGGTTGCGTTCAGTATTTGTTTTTGGGATTATAAGTTCGCTCCCAATTATTATCGTGTGGAGGGAAATCTCGGGTTCGCTTCCTCCATACTCATTCATAATCTTTCTAATCCTATTCGCTGTTGGAGCCTACTTAGGTGATAGCGTGGGAAAAAAATTTAAGGTATTTTAATAAGCAGAGTTTCAGTTCATAAGATGGACTGAGCTGAATTTAGGAATTCATTTAAGATTTTAAAGCTGTTTTCATTCGCATATTTTTCGAACCGCTTTGTTGTTTCACCATTTATAAATTGCCTCTTCTTTTTCCTACCGTAGCTAGCAATATTACTACTGTATTTTTCCTTGAGTATTCAAAAAACCTATTCTGCTTGGGTTACAGCACTTAGTTAAGCAACACCTTAACGTTTGATATAGAATTTTTCTATGATGTTTCTTGCTTTTTCCCGTTTTTTCTGGTGTTCAGCGAGGAATTTGTTTATTCTTTCTGTTAGTTCGGTTTTGCATTTGCCACATAATATTTCGCCGGCTCTGCATTGCCTCTCCCTTTCAGCCAGTTTCTTATCGTCCTCTTCGAACAAGTAAGCAAAATATTGGAATATTGTGCATACGTTTGGGTCGCCTCCCAGTTTCCTTTGTTCTTCAACAGTTGCTCTTCCGCCTGTGAAGGCATTCCATATCTTTCGCTTCACAACTTCCGGCGGGTCCATTGTGAATATGGATGTTTCTGGTTCTGAAGCGCTCATTTTTCCGCCTTTTCCAAGTCCGGGTAGGAAGCGGCAGTGTATTTGCGCTGGTTTGTAGTAGCCGAGTTTTGGGGCTATGTCGCGGGTAACCCGCCAATACGGGTCTTGGTCTATGGCTGCTGGGATAAGGGCTGGAACATTTTCACCGGTTAATTTTGCGTGTAGGAAGCATGGTGCTGCTTGGATGGCTGGCCAGAATATCCAGCCAATGTTCGTGCTGTCTTGGAATCCGAAGGTCGCTCTTGCCGTTGAATAGGTTATGCGTTTCGCAACCTCTAAGGCAATATCATAGAGCAATTCTATGTCTTTCACGTCGAAAATTATGGAAGTGTTTTCCGGTTCAAAGCCTAATGCAATTAAGTCTAAAGCATTTTCGTAAGCAAAATTCTTCGTCTCCCCAAGTTTCAGTTCGTCCTCTACCACAAATTTCTCATCGTCTGTCATCTGGAAGTAAAGCCTTGTTTTAAACTTGTCTTGTAAATGTTTCGTGAAAATCCATGGGACAAGATGTCCTATGTGAACCGGGCCGGAAGGGCCTCTACCAGTGTATAATACGAATTTTATTCCCTTTTCGTATAGGTCGAGGACAACGTCCAAGTCACGGTGTGAAAAGAAGAGTTTCCTTCGCAGTTGAAGGTGAAGCTCGCCTGTATATTTCGCTATTCTCTGCCGCAACTCTTCTGTTAAAGGCTGAGTGCCGAATTCACGTATCAAACGTTCATAGTCAACCTTGCCCCTAACTTCCCAAGGAGTAACAACCATTTCGTTTTTCTCTTCGTCAACCAAACGGGTGCCGCCTGTCTTTTGGCTCCTTATACAATTCATGAAAAAGGTATTAAATTTTGTGTAAACGAAAGCTGAAGCAGCATCTGCGATGCCTCGTCTGGAATAAGCTATAAATATGTTTTCTGCGTTTCTGATTCTTGACGGTGAAGTGATGCCTCGCCAATTTATGTGAAAAAACAGAC
>DAOUTL010000188.1 GCA_030626685.1 Candidatus Bathyarchaeota archaeon
TAGCCAATTCCACCCCTTATGTTATTTGGGTCTATAGCAAAGTAACTCGTTAAAATCATAATGTTCAGTGGCATAATCAAACCAAGGCTTTTACTAAATCAAGGAATTCTTCAGCTATCTTGTTTCTATCGAATCTTTCCTCAATTAACGCCCTCGCTCTTTTGCTTGCTGTTTTTCTATAGGGTTTGTTCTTATAAATCCAATAAATTGCTTCAGCAAGTTTCTTTTCATCCATAGGTGGCACCGTTAATCCTACTTTGTGTTCTTTTATCAGCTTGGCCAATATCGAGTCTTCATAGACAGTAGCTACTGCCGGTATTCCACATGCACAAAACTCAAAGAACTTGGCTGGAAGCGAATTTTTCCACAACAGGTTATCGTCATAAGGTATAATTCCCACATCAGCCGCCGATATTATCTCTGCTAGGTCTCTTTTCTTGCTTTTCACACCCAAGTAAAGCATCTTATCCTTTATCCCCAAGCTATTCGCTACGTCGATAATTTTAGTTAGATCTGGTCCCCATCCAACTATCAGCAACTTCGTATCGCTTATTTTACTACTTAATTTAGCCAAAGCCTGAACAACAGTGTCTAACCTGTAGTACCCACCTATAGTGCCACTATATACTATGACAAAGTCATTTTCACTTATTTCGATTTTCTTTCTAGTTGCGGCTCGGTCATATGGCTTAAAGATTTTGATGTCCGCGCCATTAGGCACAAGCTTAACGTTCTTCACACCTCGTGAATTTAAACTATAAATAAAATTCGGTGTTACAGTAACTACTAAGTCGCTTTTAGTGTAAATAGAACTCATTAATGCTTTGAAAAAGGGATAAATCTTCTTACACCGTTTTAGCTGAGCCTTAACTATTGCTTCCTCCCATTCGTCTCTATAGTCAATTACTAAACGCGTCCTAAGTAGGAAACAGGCAGTTACAAAACCCAGACCAGAAGAGCTCATGCTTGGAAGCGATGCTACCGCTATTTTAGGTCTCTTAACTATTAGAAAGAGAAGGGACACGATGAGTGAAACTAACAAATCAAAAACAGAAACTATTGGGTTTGACCCTACGTTAAAAATTATGTTGTATACATAAACTTTACCAACCTTCATGAATCCTCTCTTATATAGAAACCTAGGGCTAAACGTACCTAGCACATCTACTTGATGTCCCTTAACCGCCAAGTCGTTTGCGAAGAAATGTATTCTCGACCAAGCTGCTCCTGGAAAAGGGTTTGAGAATCCTAAAAAGAAGAGTACTCTCATGAAACTTCAGCGCCCACTAATGACATCTATAGCTTTTAATTATCCAGATTATTTGCACCTTCTCTAATGTCTTTTATTCTACAACAAGGTCAGATATTTTTTTGCTATTTCTTTCCAACTGTAACAAGAAGGTATGTGCAATTTTGTATGTGATTCTTCACATCTATTCCCCAAGAAGTTTAGTATAGATGATATGCTTGGATTACTTGAACTCACAAGCATACCAAAACCTAACCGAGACTCTATAATCCACCTATGAGCTGGTATGTCAGACAAAATTAAAGGGAGTTTAAATGATGCAGCTTCTAACACAGCTAATGGAAGGCCTTCGTAACACGAAAACGAAATAAATGTATCAGCTGCGCTTAGAAAGATGTACAACTTTTCATGTGGAATATGCCCTAAAACATATATGTTACGCTGGCGGTTGGCTTTTTCTCTCAATTTTGTTAAAAGGTTTCCTGCTCCTATGATTGCTAGGTGACTATTAGAATTGGAATCAATAGAACTAATCCTCTTGAACAAGTCTACTAGAAGGAATGGTTGCTTTGGTTCCGTAATACGACCAACATAAAGTAATAGTTGGTCTTTTTCAGAAAGTTGTAGCGAATATTTTTGTTGAAGGGTTTCCCGTGCATAATATTTATCAAGTGCCCAATGACAGGGCATCTCAATTCCATTAGGAATAACATGAGGGGGAAGAGTCAAGCCATTTTTACTAAGTTCTTCGGCAACTGATGGAGAAACTGCAGTTACTATTACATTCTTGTTATGTGACAGTTGCTTAAGGAAATGGTGTTCGAGTTTAGTTGCAAGATAATAATATGGTAAAAGATGACTTATACCATGCATCTTATATGCTCTGTAGAAGCCGTAGTATGTTGTGTGAAACGAAACCATAATTTTCTTAATACAACGGAGTTTTTTTGCATTAATTAACAATGGTGAATGCAAGCATACGACATCATAGTCATTAGACCTCTCTGCAATGTAACCTGCTGCTTTTTGCCAGA